>NZ_JBJHAM010000007.1:0-151111 GCF_054051035.1 Blastococcus sp. SYSU DS0619
CCCCCCCCCCCCCCCCCCCCCCCCCCCCCCCCCCCCCCCCCCCCCCCCCCCCCCCCCCCCCCCCCCCCCCCCCGCGGGCGGCTGCGCCCGGCCCGGGGCACCCGGCGCCGGGCCAGGACACGCGATGCTGAAACGATCGCAACGCGGCTGAAACGCCGGTTTCCTACGTTCGCCTCGTGCTGCTCGCCGAGTTCAACGCCCTCCCCACCGAGGAGGCGACGACGGCGGTCCGGCGGTGCGCCGACATCCCCGCGTTCGCGACGGCCGTCGTGGCCGGCCGGCCCTACGCCGCCGTCGAGGAGCTGCTCGCCGGCGCCCGGGAGCACGCCGCCGCCTGGACCGACGCCGAGGTGACGGCCGCCCTCGCCGACCACCCGCGGATCGGCGAGCGTGCGGCCGGCGACGGGCCCGGGGCCGCGCTGTCGAGCCGGGAGCAGGCCGGCGTCGACCGGGCCGACGCCGAGCTGCAGCGGCGCCTCGCCGAGGGCAACCGGCGCTACGAGGAGCGGTTCGGCCGGATCTACCTGGTCCGCGCCGCGGGCCGCACCGGACCGGAGCTGCTGGACCTGCTCGAGCAGCGCCTCGGCAACGACCCCGCCACGGAGCTGGCGGTGACGCGCGCCCAGCTGGCCGAGATCGCGCTGCTCCGCCTGGAAGGACTGGTCACCCCATGAGCACCGTCAGCACGCACGTCCTGGACGCCGTCCTCGGCCGGCCCGCGGCCGGCATCGACGTCGTCCTCACGCTGCCCGACGGCGGCACCGTGCCGGGCGCGACGGACGCCGACGGCCGCGCGCGGTTCGACGCCGACCTGCCCGCCGGCGTGCACGCCCTGCGGTTCGAGACCGGCGCGTGGTTCGCCGCCCAGCAACGCGAGACGTTCCACCCCTCGGTGACCGTCGGCTTCACCGTCACCGAGGGAGAGCACCACCACGTGGCGCTGCTGCTCAGCCCGTTCGCGTACACCACCTACCGGGGGTCCTGATGAGCAACTCCTACGTGCTGGGCGCCAACCAGTACGGCAAGGCCGAGTGCCGCCTCGTCCGCATCCAGCGGGACACCCCGGTGCACGCGATCGCCGACCTCAACGTCAGCACCCAGCTGCGCGGCGACTTCGCCCCGGCCTACACCGACGGCGACAACGCGCACGTGCACGCCACCGACACCCAGAAGAACACCGTCTACGCGCTGGCGAAGGAGCACGGCGTGGCCTCCCCCGAGGCGTTCCTGCTCGCCCTCGCCGCGCACTGGCGCGTCCAGCCGTGGGTGACCGGCACGCAGCTGAGCGCCGAGCAGTACGGGTGGGAGCGCATCGGCGCCGGCACGCCGGGCAGCGGCCACTCCTTCGCCCGCACCGGCCGGGAGACCCGCACCGCGGTGGTGCAGACCGACGGGGCGGAGACCTTCGTGCTCGGCGGGCTCACCGACCTCACCGTGCTGAAGAGCACCGGCAGCGAGTTCTCCGGCTTCCCGCGTGACCGGTTCACCACGCTGGCCGAGACGACCGACCGGATCCTCGCCACCAGCGTCACCGCGTGGTGGCGGTACTCGAGCACCGCGCTCGACTGGGACGCCGCCTTCGCGGCGATCCGCGCCGCGCTGGCCGACGCCTTCGCCGGCACGCACAGCCTGGCGCTGCAGCAGACCATCCACGCCATGGGCGCCGCGGCGATGGACGCCGTCCCCGAGGTCGCGGAGATCCGGATCAGCTGCCCGAACAAGCACCACTTCGAGGTCGACCTGACGCCGTTCGGGATGGCCAACGGGGGCGAGGTCTTCCTCGCCGCCGACCGTCCCTACGGCCTGATCCAGGCCACCGTCCAGCGGGCCGGCGTCGCGGAGGAGCCGCGCGCGTGGACGAGCGTGCCGGCCTTCGCGTGAGCGCCGCCCCGAACGGGACCGGCATCCCGACCGTCCGGGCACGCCGGGTCCTGGTCGGCGACACCGTGCGGCCCGCGACGCTGCGCATCGCCGACGGCAGGATCGCGGCGATCGAGCCCTACGACGCCGGGAGCACGCCGGCCCTCGACGTGCCCGACACGGCCACCGTGCTGCCCGGCGTCGTCGACACCCACGTGCACGTCAACGAGCCGGGCCGGACGCACTGGGAGGGGTTCGCCACCGCGACCCACGCGGCGGCGCTCGGCGGCGTCACCACGCTCGTCGACATGCCGCTCAACTCCGTCCCGCCGACCACCACCGTGGCGAACCTCCGTCGCAAGCAGGCGGCCGCGGCCGGTCAGCTGGCCGTGGACGTCGGCTTCTGGGGCGGCGCGGTGCCGGGCAACGAGGGTGACCTCGAACCGCTGTGGGCAGCGGGCGTCCTCGGCTTCAAGTGCTTCCTCTCCCCCAGCGGCGTCGACGAGTTCCCGCCCCTGGACCCGGCCGCCTTCGGCCGGGTGCTGCGCTCGGCCGCCGGGTTCGGCGGCCTGGTGGTCGTGCACGCCGAGGACGCCGCCGCCCTCGCGGCGGCACCCGCGCGACCGAGCCGGGCCTACGCCGACTTCCTGCTCAGCCGGCCGGACGACGCCGAGACCCGGGCGATCCGGCAGGTGCTCGACGGCGCGCGCGACACCGGCGCCCGGGTGCACGTGCTGCACCTGTCCAGCGCCCGGGCCCTGCCGCTGGTGCGGGCCGCGCGGGACGAGGGGCTGCCGATCACGGTGGAGACCTGCCCGCACTACCTCACCTTCAGCGCCGAGCAGATCCCCGATGCCGCACCGCAGTTCAAGTGCTGCCCGCCGATCCGCGACGCCGGCAACCGGGACGAGCTGTGGGCCGCGCTGGCCGAGGGCGTCATCGACTGCGTCGTCAGCGACCACTCGCCCGCCACCGCCGAGGAGAAGACCCGTGGCGGCGGCGACCTGCAGCAGGCGTGGGGTGGCGTCTCCGGCCTGCAGGTCGGGTTCCCCGCCGTCGCCGCCGAGGCCGCCCGGCGCGGGATCGACGTGGCGACGGTGAGCCGGTGGATGTCCCGCAACACCGCCGATCTCGTCGGGCTCGCCGGCAAGGGCCGGATCGCCGTCGGCGCCGACGCCGACCTGGTCGTCCACGACACCGCCGAGGACACCGTGGTCGCCGCCGAGCGGCTGGCCCACCGCAATCCGATCTCCGCCTACGACGGGCTCACCTTCCCCGGCCGGGTGACCACCACCGTGGTGCGCGGCCGGCGCGTGGACCCCGACCTGCCCGACCGCGGGTGGGGCGACCAGCTGACGAGGGGTGCCTGATGGACGCCGCCGGATCGACTCCGGAACTGGACGTGCCGCCCCGGCTGCTGATGGGGCCCGGCCCGATCACCGTCGACCCGCGCGTGCTGCGGGCGATGTCGGCGCAGCTGGTCGGGCAGTTCGACCCGTTCATGACGCAGACCATGAACGAGACGATGGCGCTCTACCGGGCGGTGTTCCGCACCGCCAACGAGCAGACGCTCCTGGTGGACGGCACCTCCCGCGCCGGCATCGAGGCGGCGCTGGTGTCGCTGCTGGAGCCGGGCGACCGGGTGCTGGTGCCGGTCTTCGGCCGGTTCGGTGCGCTGCTGACCGAGATCGCCTCGCGGTGCGGCGCCGAGGTGCACACCATCGCGGTGCCGTGGGGTGAGGTCTTCTCCCCGGAGGCCGTCGAGGACGCCGTCGTCCGGGTCCGGCCGAAGGTGCTCGCCGTGGTCCAGGGCGACACCTCCACCACGATGTGCCAGCCGCTCGCCGACCTCGGCGAGATCTGCCGCCGGCACGATGTGCTGCTCTACTGCGACGCGACCGCCTCGCTGGGCGGCAACCCGTTCGAGACCGACGCCTGGGGCATCGACGTCGCCACCGCCGGACTGCAGAAGTGCCTCAGCGGGCCATCGGGCAGCGCGCCGATCACCCTCTCGCCGCGGGCGGCCGCGCTGATCGAGGGCCGCACCCACGTCGAGGCCGGTATCCGCGCCGACGACGACGTCGACTCCGGCGCGCGCATCGGGTCCAACTACCTCGACCTGGCCCAGGTGATGGCGTACTGGGGGCCGCGCCGGCTCAACCACCACACCGAGGCCACCACCATGCTCTACGCGGCCCGGGAGTGCGCCCGGCTGCTCGTCGAGGAGGGCATCGACGCCGCGGTCGCCCGGCACGCGCTGCACGGCCGGGCGATGCTCGCCGGCGTCCGCGGCCTGGGGCTCGAGGTCTTCGGCGACGCCGCGCACAAGATGACCAACGTCGTCGCGGTGCACATCCCGGACGGGGTGCCCGGCGACCGCGTCCGCGCCGCCCTGCTCGAGGACTTCGGCATCGAGATCGGCACCTCGTTCGGTCCGCTGCACGGCCGGGTCTGGCGGATCGGCACGATGGGCTACAACGCCCGCCGGGACGCCGTCCTCACCACGCTGGCCGCGCTGGAGCAGGTGCTCCGCGGCGCCGGCGTGCCGGTGACCGCGGGCGGCGGGGTCGGCGCCGCGCACGAGGTGTACACGGCATGACCACCGCCACCGAGGTGCTGGCGCGCTGCGCCGAGCTCGACCGCCTGTCCGCGAGCCCGCACCACCTGGAGCGCGCGCACCTCACCCCCGAGCACGCCGCGGCCAACCGGCTCACCGCCACGTGGATGGCGCGCGCGGGGCTGCGCACCTGGCAGGACGCAGCCGGCAACCAGTGGGGCCGCCGCGAGGGCGGCTCACCCGGCCTGCCCGCGCTGGTGCTGGGCTCCCACCTGGACACCGTCCCCGACGCCGGGAGCTACGACGGGATGCTCGGCGTCCTCATGGCCGTCGCGGTCGCCGAGCGGCTGCGCACCACGGACCTGCCCTTCGCCCTGGAAGTGGTCGGGTTCAGCGACGAGGAGGGTGCCCGGTTCGGCACGGCGCTGCTCGGCAGCCAGGCGGTCGCCGGCAGCTGGAACCCGGCCTGGTGGGACCTGCGCGACGCCGACGGCGTCACCCTGCGCCGGGCGTTCGGCGACTTCGGGCTCGACCCGTCCCGCGTGGGCCACGCGGCGCGGCGGCCGGAGGAGCTGGTCGGCTACCTGGAGGCCCACATCGAGCAGGGGCCCTACCTCGAGGCCGCCGACCGCTCGCTGGGCTTCGTCACGGCCATCGCCGGCGCCCGGCGCTTCCAGCTCTCGGTCGTCGGCGAGGCCCGGCACGCGGGCGGGACCCCGTACGCCCGGCGCCGCGACGCGCTGGTCGGCGCCAGCGAGGCGGTCCTCGCCGTCGAGCGGCTGGCCCGGGAGAGCGACTGCATCGCCACGGTCGGCCGCATGGAGGTGCGGCCCGGCGCGGTCAACGTCATCCCGGGCCGGGCGGACTTCAGCCTCGACCTGCGCGCCGCCACCGACGAGGAGCGGGACGCGATGTGGGAGGTGGTGCGCGCCGAGATCGGGGCGATCTGCGACCGGCGCGGCCTGGCCCTCGAGGTCGTCGAGACCCACCGCGCTCCGGCCGTGCCCTGCGCCCCGTGGCTGCAGCAGGCGGTCATCGCGGGGATCGGCGCCACCGACGACCGCGGCGCCGCGGAACCCCTCGGGCTGTGGAGCCGCGCCGGCCACGACGCGATGGCGGTCGCGGCGGTGACCGACGTCGGCATGCTGTTCCTCCGCTGCGCCGACGGGATCAGCCACTCCCCCGACGAGGACGTCCGCCAGGTCGACGTCGCCCGGGGGCTGGACGCGTTCGAGGCGGCGGTCCGGCGGGTCGCGGCGGCCGTGGGGGCCCGGCCGTGACGGGGCTGCGGATCGACGAGCGGATCGCCCGGTGCCACCCCGGGCTGACGTCCCAGGAGCGCCGCGCCGCCGAGACGCTCCTGGAGCACCTGGACGACCTCGCGACCTACCGCGCCGCCGAGCTGGCAGCCCTCGCCGGGGTCTCGAAGGCGACGATGAGCCGGCTGTTCCGCTCGCTCGGCTTCGCCGACTTCGACGAGGTCCGCGACCACCTCCGCGGCCTGCGCAGCGCGGGCGAGCCGCGGCGGGCAGCGGAGCCGCCGGACCTGGTCGCCCACGCCGACACCGAGGCGGCCGCCGTCGCCGCCGCGGTGCTCCAGCCAGGGGTCGCCGACGCCGTGGCGGTGCTCGCGGACGCCCGCTCGGTGCTCGTCGTCGGCTGGCGCAACAGCCATGCGGTCGCCCTGCACCTGCGCGAGCAGCTCGTGCACGCGCGCCCCCGGGTCTCGCTCGCCCCCCTGCCCGGTCAGGTCCTCGGCGAGGAGCTGGCCGACCTGGGCAGAGGCGATGCGGTGGTCGCGGTCGGCTTCCGCCGCCGGCCGGCCGGCTTTTCCGGGTTCCTGGCCACGGCGGCCGCGACCGGCGCCGACGTGGTGCTGATCGGCGACCCGACCGCGGCCGGCCACGCGGGCTCCGCCCGGGTGTGGCTGCAATGCCCGGTCCAGGGATCGCTGGCCTACGACTCCTATGCCGCGGCCATGAGCGTCGTCGCGGTGCTCGCCGACGGCGTCCTGTCGCGCGCGGGCCGGGCCGGGCAGGACCGGATCTCCTCGATCAGCACCACGTACGCCCGTCTCGCGGAGGTGGAGTAGATGGACCTCGCCTGGGTGGAGAGCTACCGGAGCGCGGAGGGCCGCGGGAGCCTGGCGCTGCGACCGGGTGAGCGGCTGCTCGCCGGCGGCACCTGGCTGTTCTCGGAGCGGCAGCCGGACGTCACCGGGCTGGTCGACCTCACGGCGATGGCCTGGCCGGCGTGGGAGGCGCTGCCCGACGGCGGTCTGCGGCTGGCGGCGACCTGCACGATCCAGCAGGCCCGGCAGGCGCCGTGGCCGTCGCCCGCGCTCGCGCTCGCGCGGCGCTGCGGCGACGCGCTGCTGATGTCGGCCAAGGTCCAGTCGGCCGCCACCGTCGGGGGCAACCTGTGCCTCGGGCTGCCGGCCGGCGCGATGATCTCGCTGACCGCAGCCCTCGCGGGCGAGGTGGCGATCTGGACGCCCGACGGGGGCGAGCGCCGCGAGCCCGTCCCGGCGTTCGTGCGCGGCGCCGGGACGGTCGCCCTGCTGCCCGGCGAGGTGCTCCGCGCCGTCGAGCTGCCCGGCCGGGCGCTCCGGGCACCGAGCGCGTTCCGGCGCTCCGCGCTCACGACGTACGGCCGCAGCGCAGCGCTGGTCGTCGGCCGCCGCGAGCCCGACGCCGTCGTGCTGACCCTCACGGCGTCGGTGCCCCGGCCGGTGGTCCTCGTCCTGCCCCCCGCACCCACCGAGCAGGAGGTGCACCGCGCGGTGGCGCGGGCCGGGGCCGAGGTCGGCTGGTACGACGACGCGCACGGTGCGGCCGACTGGCGCGCCGCCCAGACCGGGCTGCTCGCGGCCGAGGTGTGCGCCGAGCTCGCCGGAGCGGCGGCGTGAACCTCGACGGGACGGCGGTCCCCGGGCGCCCCGCCCCCGGCCAGTGCCTGCGCACCTGGATCCGCGAGTGCGGCGGCACCGCGGTCAAGAAGGGCTGCGACACCGGTGACTGCGGCGCCTGCACGGTGCTGCTGGACGGCGCACCGGTGCACTCGTGCATCACGCCGGCGGCCCGCGCCGAGGGACGGGCCGTGACCACCGCGGCGGGGCTCGGCACGCCGGAGGAGCTCTCGCCCGTGCAACGGCGCTTCGTCGAGGCGGCGGCCTTCCAGTGCGGCTTCTGCACGCCGGGCTGGGTGGTCACGGCGACCGCGCTCGCCGACGAGGACGGGACCGTCCCGGTCGCGGACCTCGACCGGTGCTTCAAGGGGAACCTGTGCCGGTGCACCGGCTACCGGTCGATCCGCGACGCGCTGGCCGGCCGCGTCAACGTGGCGACCGGGTCGGGCTGCCCGACCGGCCTCGGGGTGTTCGGCTCCTCCCTCGCCGCCCCGGCCGGGCCCCGGATCGTCACCGGGCAGGAGCCCTACACCCTCGACCTGCCCGACTCCGGCGTCCTGCACGTGCGGCTCGTCCGCTCCGCGCAGGCGCACGCCCGCATCGTCGCGATCGACACCTCCCGCGCGGAGGCGCTCCCCGGCGTGGAGCTGGTGCTGACCTCGCGCGACGCCCCGGAGGTGCTGTACTCGACCGCCCGGCACGAGAACCGGCTGGACGACCCCGATGACACCCGCCTCCTCGACGACGTCGTCCGCTTCCGTGGGCAGCGCGTGGCGGCGGTCGTGGCGGTCTCGGCCGCCCTGGCCGAGCGTGCCGCCGCCCTGGTGGAGGTCACCTACGCGCCGCTGCCGGCGGTCTTCGACCCCGAGGCGGCCCGGTCACCCGGCGCGCCGCTCCTCCACGGCGACAAGGACCCCGCGGCCTCGCGCATCGCCGAGCCGGGCCGCAACGTCGTGGCCGCGACGCACGGCGAGGTCGGCGACGTCGCCGCCGCCCTGGGTGCCGCGAGGCACACCGTCCGCGGCACGTGGACCACCGGGCGGGTCACCCACGCCAGCCTCGAGACCCACGGGGCCCGGGCCTGGGTCGACGACGACGGGACGCTCGTGGTGCGCACCAGCACGCAGGTCCCGTTCCTCGTGCGCGAGGAGCTGGCCCGCATCCTCGGCCGCGACCCGGCGGGCGTGCGAGTGGTGGCCGCCCGGGTCGGCGGCGGGTTCGGGGGCAAGCAGGAGCTGCTCGTCGAGGACGTCGTCGCGCTGGCCGCCCTGCGGCTCGCCGAACGCGGCGACCACCGACCGGTGCAGCTGGAGCTGACCCGCGAGGAGCAGTTCGCCGCCGTGCCGGTGCGCCACCCGATGCGGGTCTCGGTGGCCGTGGGCGCCGGGGCCGACGGCCGGCTCACCGCGCTGCAGGTCGACGTGCTCAGCGACACCGGCGCGTACGGCAACCACGGCCCCGGCGTGATGTTCCACGGCGTGCACGAATCGGTCGCCGTCTACCGCTGCCCGAGCAAGCGGGTCGACGCCGAGGCCGTCTACACGAACAACCCGCCCAGCGGGGCCTTCCGCGGTTACGGGCTCGGCCAGGTGATCTTCGCGATCGAGTCGGCGCTCGACGAGCTCGCCCGGGAGGTGGGCATCACCGCGTTCGAGCTGCGCCGCCGCAACGTCGTGGTGCCCGGCGACGGGTTCGTCGTCAACGGTCCGCCCGCCACCGACCTGGAGTTCGGCAGCTACGGGCTCGACCAGTGCCTGGACCTCGCTGAGCAGGCGCTGGCCGGCACCCGCCCGGCCGATCCGCCCGCCGACGGCTGGGCGGTCGGGGAAGGGATGGCGCTGGCGATGATCGCGACCATCCCACCGCGTGGCCACCACTCCTCCGCCCGGGTCGTCCTCGGGGTGGACGGCACCGCCACCGTCGAGGTCGGCACGGCCGAGTTCGGCAACGGCACCGCCACGGTGCACGCGCAGCTCGTGGCGGACACCCTCGGCATCTCCCCCGACCGGGTCCGCCTGGTCACCTCCGACACCGCCACCTCGGGCTACGACTCCGGCGCGTTCGGGTCCACCGGATCCGTCGTCGCCGGCCTGGCCGTGCAGCGCGCGGCGGAGGAGGTGCGCGGCCGGCTGGAGGCCCTGGGCGGCGCGGCCGCCCTCGGCCGGCTGGAGCAGCCGCTGGCGGCGACGGGCCGGAGCGACGGCACCCGGCGGTCGGTGGCCTTCAACGTGCACGCCGTCCGGGTCGCGGTGCACCCGGCCACCGGTGAGGTGCGGCTGCTCGACTCGGTCCAGGCCGTCGACGCCGGGGTGGTGATCAACCCCGAGCAGCTGCGCGGCCAGGTCGAGGGCGGGGTCGCCCAGGCCGTGGGCTCCGCGCTGCAGGAGGAGGTGGTCGTGGTCGACGGCGAGGTCCGCACCCGGTCCTTCCGGAACTACCGCACCCCGCAGATCGGGGACGTGCCGGCCACCCGGGTGCTGTTCGCCGACACCTACGACGTCCTGGGCCCGCGCGGCGCCAAGTCCATGAGCGAGGCCCCCTACAACCCGGTGGCACCGGCGATCGCGAACGCGGTGCGCGACGCCATCGGGGTGCGCCCGCACGGCCTGCCGATGAGCAGGGACCGGATCTGGCGCCTGACCCGAGGAGAGAGCAGATGACGTCCGCGACCGATGCGAAGTGGCTGCAGCAGGCCGTCGACCTGGCGACGGCGAACGTGGCCGCCGGCGGCGGTCCGTTCGGGGCGGTCGTCGTCCGGGGGGACGCGATCGTCGCGACGGGGGTCAACCGGGTGACGCGCGAGCTGGACCCGACCGCGCACGCGGAGGTCAGCGCGATCCGGGCCGCCTGCCGGGAACTCGGTGTCTTCGCGCTGGTCGGCTGCACGCTGTACACCTCGTGCGAGCCGTGCCCGATGTGCGCCGCGTCGGCGCTGTGGGCGCGGCTGGACCGGGTGCTGTTCGCCGCCAACCGGGACGACGCGGCGGACGGCGGTTTCGACGACCGGGCGTTCTACGAGCTGCTCGCCTCCGCGCCGCCGGCCTGGCCGACCCCGGTGCAGGAGCTGCGCCTGGACACCTCGGTGGCGCCGTTCCGGGCCTGGCGCGACAACCCCCTCCGCGTGGACTACTGACCCCGGAGCCGGGCGAGACGGCCGTTCCAGGGTGAGAAGGCCGTTTCTTTAACAGCGCCGAAACGCCGGTCCACCTGCGCCGAAACCCGCCGCTCCTAGCGTCCAGCAGCAGCACACGGCGGACCGGGAGACCTCCTCGCCGTCGAGGCCCCACCGCCCTTCCCGACCAGGAGACGCCCATGAAGAAGCGCGCTCTGCGCACCGCCGCAGCGTTCACCGGCGCCGTCCTCGCCCTCTCGGCGTGCGGCGGCTCCGAGGAGACCGACACCGCCGCCGCCGAAGGCGGCGACCTCGGCTCGGTGACGCTCCAGCTGTCGTGGATCAAGAACGCCGAGTTCGCCGGCGAGTACTTCGCCGACGCCAACGGCCACTACACCGACGCGGGATTCTCCGGCGTCTCGATGGACCCGGGCCCCGGCCCGATCGAGACCCTCGTGGCCAGCGGCGAGGCGGACTTCGGCCTGAGCAACGCCGTCGCGGCCGCGCAGGTGATCGCCGAGGAGGACGCTCCGCTGAAGATCGTCGGGACCAAGTTCCAGAAGAACCCCTTCACGATCCTGTCGCTCGCCGACGGCGGCGACATCGCGACCCCGCAGGACCTGGTCGGCAAGAAGATCGGCGTCCAGGCCGGCGGCAACGAGACGCTGTTCGACGCGCTGCTGGAGGTCAACGGCATCGACCCGGCGCAGGTGGAGAAGGTGCCGGTCGAGTACGACCCCGCGCCCCTCATCGACGGTGAGGTCGACGGGTTCCTCGCCTACCTGACCAACGAGTCGATCACCGTGCAGAACGCCGGCTACGAGGTGACCAACCTGCCCTTCGCCGACAACGGGCTGCCGTTCGTCGCCGAGAGCATCATCACCACCGACGAGATGATCGAGGAGAGCCCGGAGAAGGTGAAGGCGTTCCTCGAGGCCGAGATCCGGGGGTGGCAGGACTACCTGCGCGACCCGGAGGAGGGCGCCCGGCTCGCGGTCGAGGAGTACGGCGCCGACCTGGACCTGGACCTGGCCAAGGAGATCCAGCAGGCGGAGGTGCAGAGCACCCTCATCGTCACCCCCGACGTCGAGTCCAACGGGCTGCTCACCATCACCGACGAGCTGATCGAGCAGAACCTGGCCACCCTCGCCGCCGCCGGCATCGACCTCACCGACGCCGAGCAGCTCTTCGACCTCTCGCTGCTCCAGGAACTGCTCGAGGAGAAGCCGGAGCTGGTCGAGGTGCCCAGCGCCGCCTGACCGACCGTCCCTCCGACATCGGACCGGATCACCCATGACCTCGCTCTCCGAGACCGAGACCCTCCGGCCGGCCGCCCCGCGGCCGGCCGGGGGCACCGGCATCCACCTCCAGGGCCTCACCAAGTCCTTCGGCACCGGCCGCAAGCAGGTGCAGGCCCTGACCGACGCCACGCTGCACACCGACCAGGGCAGCTTCTCCTCGCTCCTCGGCCCCTCCGGGTGCGGGAAGTCCACGATCCTGCGGATCCTCGCCGGCCTGGAGCAGCCCACCGGCGGCACCGCCCTGGTCGACGGCATGACGCCGCCGGAGCTGCGCCGGGCGCACGCCCTCGGCATCGCGTTCCAGGACTCGGCCCTGCTGCCCTGGCGCTCGGTCGAGGCGAACGTCCGGCTGCCCTTCGAGGTGGCCGGCACCCGGCCCGACCCCGCGCTGGTGCGCGAGCTGATCGACCTGGTGGGCCTGACCGGGTTCGAGAAGGCGAAGCCGGCCCAGCTCTCCGGCGGCATGCGGCAGCGCGTGTCGATCGCCCGTGCGCTGGTCGTCAAGCCGTCGGTGCTGCTGCTCGACGAACCGTTCGGCGCCCTGGACGACATGACGCGGCAACGGCTCAACGTCGAGCTGCTGCGCATCTGGACGGAGCAGCCGGCGACCACGCTGATGGTCACCCACGGCATCTCCGAGGCGATCTTCCTCTCCGACCAGGTGGCGGTGATGAGCGCGCGGCCCGGCCGGATCGTCGAGGTCATCGACGTGGACCTGCCGCGGCCCCGCCACCCCGAGATCATGCGGACGCCGGAGTTCCACGCGCTGCACGACCACGCCTCCGAGCTGCTGTTCGGCAGCGGGACGGCGGAGGGGTGACCGGCCTGCTCGACCGCGACTCGCTGCGGTCGGCCGGGTTCGGCGTCCTCGGCCTGCTGGGCGTGGTCGCGGTCTGGCAGCTGCTCGTGCTCACCCTGCTCGCCGACGCCCGCATCCCCTCCCCCGGCGGTGTCGTGGGCGCGGCGGCCGACCGCGGCTGGAGCTTCTACGCCACCCACTTCGGCATGACCCTGCAGGAGGCCGCGGTCGGTTTCGGCTACGGCACGGGCGCGGCGGTCGCGCTCGCCGCCGTGACGCTCCTCGTGCCCGCGCTCGAGAAGCTGGTCATGCAGATCGCGGTGATCACCTACTGCGTCCCGCTCGTCGCCATCGCACCGGTGCTCTTCATCGTCATCGGCAACCCCGAGGAGGGGCAGCGGGCGGGCACGGCCACGGCGCTCGCGGCGCTGTCGGTCTTCTTCACCACCGTCGTCGGCACGGTGCTCGGCCTCCGGTCGGCGGACCCGGCGAGCCTGGAGGTCGTCCGGGTCTTCGGCGGCGGGCCCCTCCGCCAGCTCACCAAGGTGCGGCTCGTCGCGGCGCTGCCGGCGATGCTCGCCGCCCTGCGCGTGGCGGCGCCGCTGGCGTTCCTCGGCGCGATCCTGGGCGAGTACGTCGGCGGCGTGCAGCGCGGCGTGGCCATCACGCTGAAGATCGCCCAGCAGAACGTCGACGTGGCCGGCGCCTGGGCCATCGGCCTCGGCTGCGCCGTCGTTGCCGGTCTCTTCTACGGCCTCTTCGCCCTCCTCGGCCGGGTCGTCACCCCCTGGTCGCGAGGTGCCGCATGACCGCCGACCTGCTGGTGCGCGGCCCCGCCGCGGAGGGCACGCCGGGGAGGTCGGGCCGGCACCCGCTGCTGGCCGCCACGCTGCGGGCGGTGGGGACGATGGCGCTGGTGCTCGCCGTGGTCGTGGGGCTCTGGGTGGCCGCGCTGTGGGCCTTCGACGTCTCCAGCTACGTCGGGAAGGGGCCGCTCGACGTCGTCGAGATCCTCGTCGTCGACGAGGACGCCCCCGCGCTGCGGGCCGAGATCGCCGGGTTGCTCGGCCAGACCCTGCTCGACGCGGGGATCGGCTTCGTCGCCGGCATGCTGGCCGCGATCGTGCTGGCCGGCGCAGTGGTCCGGTTCCGCGCCGCGGAGAGCGCGGTGATGCCGGTCGCGCTGGTCCTGCAGACGGTGCCGCTGATCGCCCTGGCGCCGATGCTGATCCTCCTGGTCGGCCGCGGCTACCCGATCGTGGCGGTGATGAGCGCGGTCGTGGTGCTCTTCCCGGCGCTGGTGACCATCGTCGTCGGGCTCCGGTCGGTGAGCCCCCAGATGCGGGACCTGGTGCTGGTCTACGGCGGCTCGCCGATGACGGTGCTCCGCAAGGTCGCGCTCCCCTCCGCAATGCCGGCCTTCTTCGCCGCGGTGCGGATCGCCGTGCCCGGGTCGATGACCGGGGCCCTGCTGGCCGAGTGGCTGGCCACCGGCCAGGGCATCGGGTACGCGGTGGTCTCGGCCGCGGCGCGCTCGCAGATCGGCAAGGTGTGGGCCCTCGTCGTGGTCATCACGGTCGTGTCCCTGCTGCTCTACCTCGTCGCCCAGCTCGTCGAGGCCGCCGTCCTCAGCCGCTTCGGCCAGGGGGACCGCGCGTGACGACCACCTCCCCGCGTCCGCCGGGCCACCCACCGCACTCCAGGCCGGTACCGAGGGACCCTGCCGTCGACGCGATGGTGGCCGCGCTCCCCAAGGTCAGCCTGCACTGCCACCTCATCGGCACGGTGTCGCCGCAGACGGTCGCCGACCTCGCCGCCCGGCACGGGGTGCCGCTCGAGCGGGGACCGGAGGACCTCTACGACCACGACAGCTACGAGGATCTCGGCGAGTTCCTCCGGGTGCTCGACGTCGTCGGCTCGGTCATCCGCGACGTCGACGACTTCCACCGGGTGACCTACGAGTCGCTCACGACCGGGGGCGCCGACCACGGCGTCCTCTACCGCGAGATCCAGCTCAGCCCGCCGGGCCACCCCGGCGTGCCCTACCCGCGGATCCTCGAGGGGGTCGTCGCGGGGCTGCGGGACGCGCACGCCGACACCGGTATCGACGCCCGGCTCGTCATCGGCATCAACCGGGAGCGCAGCGGCGCCGAGGCGGTCGAGCTGGTCGAGCAGGTGATCGAGCACCGGATCGACGAGGTGGTCGGCATCGGGCTGGATTACGCCGAGGTCAACGGCCCACCCGGGCGGTTCGTCGAGGCGTACCGGCTGGCCGGCCGCGCGGGCCTCGGCCGGACGGCGCACTCCGAGTCCGGCCCTCCCGGTCACGTGCTCACCCTGCTGGACGAGCTCGGCTGCAGCCGGATCGACCACGGCTACCACGTCGTCGACGACCCGGAGATCACGGCCCGGTGCGTGGCCGAACGGATCCCGTTCACCTGCACGCCCGTGAGCTCCGACATCGGCCGCTACTCCGGCAGCGGAGACGGCACCCACCACCGGATCAGGCAGATGGTCGACGCCGGGCTGTGCGTCACCGTCGACTCCGACGACCCACCGATGTTCGGCACCGACCCCACGCACGACCTGCGGGTGCTCGCCCACGCGCTGGGCTACCGCCGCGACCAGTTGGCGGCGTTCACCACCAACGCCATCGATGCCTGCTGGCTCGACGAGACCGACAAGGCATCCCTGCGCCGCCGCGCGGCGGCGATGGTGGCCGCCACGCCGGACGCCCCTCCCCCGACACCCACCGAAGCACCCGACCCGACCGAGGAGCCCTCCCGATGACCGACTTCTCCGTGCCCGTCGTCGACATCTCCGCCTACGTCGACCCGCACGGCCCCGCCGAGCGCCGGCAGGCGGCGGCCCGCGCCTTCGACGAGGCCGCCCGCACCGTCGGCTTCGTCCAGATCGTCGGCCACGGGGTGCCCACCCAGACCACGGACGCGTTCGCGGCCGCCCTCGACTCGTTCTTCTCCCTGCCGGCGGATGCCAAGACGGCGTACCGGACGGCCCCGGAGATCAACCGCGGCTACAGCCCGCCCAAGACCGAGTCGCTGAGCCTCAGCCTCGGCCTCGCTCCGTCGAACCGGATGCACGACTTCTTCGAGGCCTTCAACGTCGGCGCCGCCCACACCGACTACCCGGGCGTCGACCTGCCCGCCGTCGACTACGCCGAGAACGTGTGGCCGGAGGAGTCCGACGGCTTCCAGGAGGCCGTGTCGGCCTACTTCGCCGAGGCGGGCCGCGTGGCGCGGACGCTCACCACGATGTTCGCCGACGCGCTGGGGCTCCCGGCCGGGTTCTTCGAGCGGTACACCGACCACAGCCTCGACGTGCTGCGGATGAACAACTACGCCCTGCCGCCGGGCGAGGTGACGCTCGACGGCGACCTCACCGGGATGGGCGAGCACACCGACTACGGCATCGTCACCGTGCTGTGGGCCGACCAGGTCAGGGGCCTGCAGGTGCTCGGCCGCGACGGCGCCTGGCACGACGTCATGCCCGCCGACGGCGCGCTGCTCATCAACCTCGGCGACCTCATGTCCCGGTGGACGAACGAGCGGTGGATGTCGACCCTGCACCGGGTCAAGCCGCCGATCGTCGACGGGCGCATCGAGCGGCGTCGCTCCGCGGCGTTCTTCCACGACGGCAACATCGACGCCGTCATCGAGACGTTGCCCACCTGCCTGGCCGCCGACGGCACCTCTGCGTACCCGCCCATCACCGTCGGCGGCCACATCCGGGCCAAGCTGGCCGGCTCGCGGGCGGGCGTCGCCAACACCGAGGCGGAGCGCGAGGCGGCGCGCGTCCTGGCCGCGAGGTAGGCGGACCGACGAGGCACCGGACGACGGCGTCGGACGGCAGGATGGCGGCATGCCCACCGGACCGACGCAGTCACCGACGTTCCAGGCCCTGATCACCGGAGTGGCCACCGCCGTCCACTACGCGTTGCCCGATCTCATCTCCTCCCGGACGGCGCGCGGCTGGACCAAGGCCGGGATCTCGGCGGTCGCACTCGCCGCCGCGGTGCCCGAGCTGCGGGCGACCTGGGCCACCACCCGCGAGGAGCTGCAGGCCGCCGGCGAGCCGCCGCTCTCCACGGCCTTCGGCGCGCTGCCGGCCGGGAAGAGGGCCGTCGTGATCGGGGTCGGCGCCGCCGTCGTCGCCGGCTCGATCGCCGGCGTGGTCGGCGCGGAACGGAAGGCCTTCCGCCGCGGGCAGGCCCGGGCAGCCGCCGGCAAGCGGCTCCCGCACACCGGGCCGGCGCTGCTCTACGGCGCGCTGGCCGGGGCGGTCTGGTTGCTGCCCACACCCGCCGAGACGGACTGACCCCCGGCGCCGTCCGGGTTCCCATGCCGCAGACGGCCGTCCGGACCGGAGTCAGGCTGAACTACGAGATCCGCGGCGAGGGACATCCGCTGCTGCTGGTCATGGGGACGTCGGGATCGCTGCTGCTCTGGACCGATGCCGTCCCGGGGGCGCGGTTCGAGCTGCTGACCGGGCCGGGGTCGAGCCACGGCGTGCACATCGAGCGCCCGGAGGACGTGGTCGCCTGGTGACCGGCTGCCCGAGCGAGCACACCCTGCTGCAGGCGAGCTGACCGCCCGGCCGGGCCGCCGGTCGGTGGAGGGCGCTCGTCCCTCCACCGACCATGCGGATCAGCGACCGGCGCCGCCGGTCATCGGCCGTCGCCGCGGTCGGCCGTGCCCGTCTCGCCGCCCTCGGTGGACGTGCCCGTGGCGCGACCCGGGGCGGGCTCCGCGACCACGACCTCTTCCTCCACCACCACCTCCGTCGGCGGCTGGCGGACGGCGGCGACGTCCTCGGGTCGGTTCCCCTGCGGCGCCGTCTCCTGCTGGCCGCTCTTCGACCCGGCCACCGCAGCACCGGCGGCCGCGGCGGCTCCGGCGGCAGCGACGCCGGCGGCGGCCTTCACCTTGCCCGAGACGCCCGCCTTGCCGCTGTCCCCCCGGGAGGTGAAGGCGGCGTTCGCACCGGGGGTGCCGACGTCCGCCCCTGGGTTGACCGTCCCTCGCCAGCCACCCGTGGCGTAGCCCTCGCTCTCGACCAGGCTCTTGAACCGCTTCAGGTCGGCCTCCACCTGCCGCTCCACGAGCCCCAGCTTGTCGCCGACCTTCTCCACGAGCCCTTCCGGCTCGAACTCCAGCGACAGGTGCACCAGGGTGGAGCCGGCGCCCACCGGCTCGAAGCGCACGGCCCCGGCGTTCGTCGCGCCGTCCTTCGCGGCCCAGGCGATCTTCTGGTCCGGGATCTGCTCGATGATGGTGGCTTCCCACTCGCGCCGGACGCCCGCGATCTCGGCCGTCCAGTGCAGGCTCTGGTCGCTGTGCTGGTGCACCGACTCGACCCCGCCCATGAAGTGCGGGAAGTCCTCGAACTGCGTCCACTGGTTGTAGGCGGTGGTCACCGGTACGTCGACCTGGATCGACTTCTCAGCCTTCGTCGTCATCGCTCAGTCCTCTCGCTCGTCAGCTGCTTGGTACCGAGCCTTCCCGCTACCCGCCCAGCGGCGGGCCAACGCCCGAAGGCGGCGAAAGAGCAGGAATCCGGGCAGCTCCACGGCCTCCGGCAGGCGTCGCGGGCCCCTCACCGCCGACGCCGGGTCAACTCTCGACCCGGCTCTCCCGGGGTGCGGTCACCGGGACGTCCTGCCCGCCGCCGCTGCGCCTCTTCAGCAGGAGGACGGCGAGAGCGAGGGCCAGCACTGCTGCCAGGAGGCCGAGGCCGGTGCTCTGGGTGACCCCGGCGGCCAGGTAGCCGACGGCCGACGCCGCGGCGGCCACGAAGGCGTACGGCAGCTGGGTGGTCACGTGATCGATGAGATTCACCCCGGAGCCGATCGAGGACAGGATCGTGGTGTCCGACAGCGGCGAGGTGTGGTCGCCGAAGATCGCGCCGGCGAGCACCGCCCCGAAGACCGGGATCAGCAGCTGGCTGTCGAGAGAGAGCGCGATCTCGGCCGCGATGGGCAGCAGGAGCCCGAAGGTCCCGAACGTGCTGCCGATCGAGAAGGCGATGAACGCGGCGAGCACGAAGAGGATGACCGGCAGCAGCGCCAGCGGGAGAGCCTCGTCGATGACGCCGGCGAGGTACTCGCCGATGCCCAGCTCCCCGATGACCTCGGCGGTGATCCACGCGAGGAACAGCACGGCGGCCGCGAAGAACATGGAACGCATCCCGGACACGGCCGCCCTGCCGATGACGCTGCCCGGTGTGCGACGGACCAGCAGCATGGCGGCGGCCACCAGGCAGGCCACGATGGTGCCGTAGAACAGCGCCAGGATGACGTCGGTGGCGGCCAGGACGTCCATCGGCGCCAGCGAGCCCTCGGCTCCGGTGATGCCGATCCACAGCGCGCCGGCGACCGTGACCGCGATCAACGTCAGGATGGGCCAGACCAGGTCGCGGACGCGGCCGTCCTCGCGCACCGGGAGATCCCGGTCGGTCTCGCCGGGCGGGATCCCCCGCGCGGGGTCGAAGAGCACGTTCTCCTCGATCGCCCTCCGCTCGTGTCGGCGCATCGGGCCGAGGTCGATGCTGAACCACGCCACCGCGATGACCAGCAGCAGGGCGGTGATCGGGTACAGCATCGCCGGGATGGACTGCAGGTAGGCCTCGTACCCGTTGAGGCCGGCGACCTCGTTCTCGTCGAGGATCCCGGTCATGGTGGCCGCGATGAAGGCGGCCCAGCCGGAGATCGGCACCAGGATGATCACCGGGGCGGCGGTGGAGTCGACGAGGTAGGCCAGCTTGGCGCGGGAGATGCGGTGCTGGTCAGTGATCGACCGGCTCACGGTGCCGCCGACCAGGCTGCTGAACGCGTCGTCGAAGAAGATGACGAGGCCGGTCGCCACCGGGACGAAGCTTGCCTGGCTGCGGGTCCGCACCCGGTGCACGGCCCAGGACGCGAACGCGAGCAGCCCGCCGGACACGTAGATCAGCGAGGTCAGGACGCCGATCAGGACGACTGCGGCGAGGATGTACAGCTCCTCGGCGATCTCCCCCTCGGCGACGACGAGCCCCGCGGCCGCCTCACCCACGAACTCGAGCGCGGCCAGGACGTCCCACTCGGCGTACATCAGGGCACCGAGCACGATGCCGACGCTCAGGGAGATGAGGATCTTCCGGGTGGCGATCGCCAGGACGATCGTCACGAGCGGTGGCAGCAGCGACAGGATCGACGGTTCCACGAGCCCTCCTCGGTGGTGCGGGTGTGGGATGTCGCCCCGACCTACGGCGGTGCCTCTGGCCGGCGGCCCCGGGGCGGGGTCGCGCTCAGCCGGGGTCGGCGACCAGCGGGGTCACCAGCCGCCCCAGGCCCTCGATCTCGCAGACGACCTCGTCGCCCGGCCGGAGCCAGACCTGATCGGCCATGCCGAGGATCACGCCCTCGGGAGTGCCGGTGTAGACGACGTCCCCGGGCTCCAGCGTCATGATCTGGGACAGGTCGCTGACCAGCTCCGCGACGCCGAACACCATGTCCCTGGTGTTCGAGTTCTGCCGCAGCTCGCCGTTCACCCAGGTCCGCAGGTCGAGTGCCTGCGGGTCGGGCACCTCGTCGGCGGTGACGACGTAGGGCCCCAGTGGTGCGAAGCCGTCGATCGCCTTCCCGTACATCCACTGGGTGCTGCGCATCTGCAGCTCCCGGGCCGACAGGTCGTTCCCCGTGGCATAGCCGAAGACGTGGTCCAGCGCCTGCCCGGTGCTCACCTTCCTGGCGCGGCGGCCGATCACCGCGACCAGCTCCACCTCGTAGTCCGCCTGCTCGGCCACCGCAGGGATCACGACGTCGGCACCGGAGGCGGCCAGGCTGTTGGCGTACTTGGCGAAGTAGATCGGTCGCTCGGGCACCGGCATGCCGCCCTCGGCCGCGTGCTTGCGGTAGTTCAGGCCGACGCAGATGATCTTGCCCGCGTCGGGCACCGCGGGCGCGAGCCGCAGCTGCTCGATCGGGACGGGGTCCCCCGCCTCCGCCGCCTGCCGCAGCCGCTGCAGCGCGTCCGGGCCGGCCGCGGCGACCGACCGGACCGACGCCCGTGCGCCGTCGACGCCGGAGTCCGTCACGTCCACGACCCCGGCGCCGGTCTCGACCCCCAGGCAGGGCCCGTCGTCCCCGTGGAAGGACACCAGCCTCATCGCACGCGCTCCGGCGTGCCGGCCGTCGAGGGGATGGCACCGATCGAGCGGCGCGGTTGTGTGGGCTGCATCACACCGCGCATCTTGGAGAGGCCACCCGGGTGGGTCAAGATGCATCGCAACGGCGCGGCCGACCGGTCCGCGGCGGATGCCCCTGCAGCAGGTCGGAGGTGACGGCCGTGTTCCCCGACTGGCCCACGGACGTCGATCCGCTCGTCGCCCCGGAGCTGGACCGGGCGGCGCTGCTGGTCATCGACACGCAGGTGGACTTCCTCGACGACGGCAGCAGCCCGGTCGCCGGCACCAGCGCCGTCGTGCCGACCGTCTCCCGCCTCGTACGGGGCTTCCGGGACGCCGGCCGGCCCGTCGTGCACGTCGTCCGGCTCTACGAGGGGTCCGACGTCGACCTCCCCCGGCGCAGGCTCATCGCGTCGGGTGCGGCAGTGGTCCGCCCGGGCTCGGCGGGGTCACAGCTCGCCCCCGGGCTCCGACCGCCCGGCGCACCCCCGCTGGACGCCCCGGACCTGCTGTCCGGTCGGCTGCAGCTGCTCGCGCCCGGCGAGTGGGCGATGTGGAAGCCGCGGTGGGGCGCGTTCCACCGCACGCCCCTGGACGCCCACCTGCGGTCGCTCGGGGTGAGCACCGTCGTGGTCGCCGGCTGCAACTACCCGAACTGCCCCCGCGCGACCGTCTACGGCGCGAGCGAGCACGACTACCGGACCCTGGTCGCCGCGGACGCCGTCTCCGGGGTGCTGCCCATCCACCTGCAGGAGGCGGACCGGATGGGCGTGCTCACCACGAGCAGCGACGAGATCCTCCGCCGGCTGACGACGGACCACCGGAGCTGAGCCGGAAGGCGTCAGCCCCGCGCCCCATCACCTCGCCCCATTACCTCGCCGCCGCCGCCGAGCCGAGCCGCTCGGGGCCGGCCGCGGAGTCAGGAGCGCACCCGCGCCCGCGGCCGCCGGCGCCGGGCGAAGAACCGCTCCACGCGGCGCCACCGGTTGGGCGTCTTCTCCGGGTCCATCGCCTCGGACTCGGCGAGCGCCCGGTCGGCAGGCCCGAGCGCGGGCGGCTCGAACAGGACCAGGGAGCGGCCGGTCGGCCGGCGCAGCCGCTCGATGCCCTGCACCAGCGAACCGGTCTCGGCGACCGCCGCGGCGACGTCGTCCGGCGCGCACCCGAGGTGCTCGGCCAGCAGGCGGTTCCGGAAGCCGACGAAGGTCTCGGCGAGGCGGTCGGCACCCGGCTGCCCCGCCACCGCCTCGATCGCCAGGTCGCACTCGGTGTCCAGGCCCATCGAGCGGTTGTTCACGTTGCTGGACCCGATGCGCAGCAGACGGTCGTCGACCACGGTCACCTTGGCGTGCACGTAGATGTGCTCGCCCTGCTCGGTGACGGGCGTGTACAGCCGGAACCGGTCGTGCACGTCGGCGTCCGCGACGATCTCCAGGACCCGGGCCCGGGCGGTGCCCATCGCCTTCTCGGAGAGCCACCCGTCGGCGGTCCAGGGGTTGATGACGACGACGTCGGGGCCGTCGGGCTCGCGCAGCCGCTCGGCGATCGCCTCGGCGATCCGGCGGCTGGCGAAGTACTGGCTCTCCATGTAGATCGAGCGGCGGGCCGCGGCGATGACGGCCAGCCAGAGCAGCTCGATCTCGTGCACCAGCGGTGCGCCGCCGTGCTCGGGCCGGGTGCGGGAGATCGCGACGTCGACGTCGGTCAGCAGCGGCTCGACGTCCTCGGGCCAGCAGTCCCGGTCCTCGGTGAGGGGCTCGAGCCGCTCACCGGTGCCGCTCTCCCACCGCTCGCACGCGAGCTCGGCGACCGCGCGGGCGGCGGGCCCGGTCATGATGCTCGTGCAGTCGTGCCACGGCCCGGTCAACCGGCCCTCGGCCCGGCCGGCGCCCGGGCGTCGCCGGTGCGGGTTGCCGTCGGCGTGGTCGGAGGTGTCCCAGCGGTCGGCGGTGATGTCGATGCCGCCGGCGAAGGCCAGGCAGTCGTCGATGACGACGATCTTCTGGTGGTGGGCGCCACCGACCGGGTGGTGGGTGTCGACGGCGAAGGTGAGCCGGTCGGAGGTGCGCCGGTCGAGGAGCACGATCGGCTTGAGCCCCCGGCCGAGCGCGCGCAGCATGCCGAGGTCCCACTGCAGGACGCCGATCTCCAGGTGTGGGTTCTCCTCGACGGCCCGTTCGAGCACGGCGCCCAGCCGGTCGTCGTCCGGGCGGCTGCCGTCGAACGGGTCGAGCTGGATCCGCGGGTCGAAGTCCCAGCCGATGAACAGCACGCGCCGTTCGGCGCGCAGGACCGCCCGCTTGACGGTGGCGAAGTAGTCGGCGGCGTCGACGAAGATCGCGAAGCGGGTGGCCCGCTCGATCCGCCAGCACGTCTCGCCGGGGATCAGCAGTCGCGCGCCCTGCTCCTGGCCGCCATCGGCGTCGGTGTGCCCGGAGGCAGGCAGCCCGATACCCGGATCCGTATCGGGCTCCGTCGTGGTCTCGGCGCCGTCCATCACACCGGCAGTGTGCCCGCCGCTGCGGACGGAGCCAACGACCGGGCTGCTCCACGACACGACCCGGCCGCACCGGCCGGGCCGGTCACCGACCGCTCAGCGGCTGCGGTACAGCCTCGTGGTCAGCGGCAGGAACACCGCGGCCAGCGCGGCCGCGACGGCGAGGGAGACGAGGATCGCCGCGCTGTCGGGCTCGCCGGCCATCAGCGACCGGGACGCGGTGGCCAGGACGGAGATGGGGTTGACGTCGACGAACGCCTGCAGGGGGCCGGGCAGCGTGGCGGGGTCGACGAAGACGTTCGACAGGAAGGTCAGCGGGAAGATCGCCATGAAGCCGGCGTTCATCACCGCGTTCGGCGACCGCATCAGCAGCCCGAGCACCGAGAAGACCCAGGACAGGCCGAACGAGAAGGCGACGACCAGCGCCAGGGCCGCCAGCGCCCCGAGGACGCCGCCGTCGGGCCGGAAGCCCAGGGCGACGCCGACGACGATGATCACCGTCCCGGCGACCAGGTAGCGGACGCTGTCGCCGAGCAGCGAACCCACCAGCGGCGCCGGGCGCCAGATGGGCAGGGACCGGAAGCGGTCCACGACCCCCTTCGTCAGGTCGGTGTTCAGCGCGACCCCGGAGTAGACGGTCGTGAACAGCACCGACATGACCAGCAGGCCCGGCAGCGTGTAGTCCAGGTAGGCGCTGGTGGAGCCGGCGATCGCGCCACCGAACAGGTACGTGAACATCAGCAGGAACATCACCGGCGTGACGGTGACGTCGAGCAGCTGCTCGGGCACGTGCTTGACCTTCAGCATGCCCCGCCAGCCGAACGTCACCGCCGTGGACAGCCGGCCCGGCCGGGGAGGCCGGGGGGTGGACGAGATGGCCCGCCGCACCGCCGCGGTGTCGGCGGAGCCGGTCGGGCTGGTCGTGGTGGTCATGACCGGTGCTCCTGCAGGGTGTCGGAGGGCGGGGACGTCTCCTCGGCGACGTGCCCGGTGAGCGCGAGGAAGACCTCGTCGAGGCTGGGCTGCTGCAGCGTGAAGTGCGCGAGCGGGACGCCCGCACGGGTGAGCTCGGCGACGGCGATCGCCGCCTGCCCGGCGTCCGCTCCGCTCACCGACAGCGCCGCCGGCTCCGCCTCCAGCACGACGGGGCCGACCGCGCGTTCCAGCAGCTCGGCGGCGGCGGCCCGCCGGCCCGGGTCGACCAGCCGGACGTGCAGGGAACCGGTGCCGACCGATGCCTTGAGGTTCCTCGGCGTGCCCTCGGCGATGACCCGGCCCCGGTCGATCACGGCGATGCCGTCGGCGAGCTGGTCGGCCTCCTCGAGGTACTGGGTGCAGAGCAGGATCGTCGTCCCCTCGGCGACCAGCGCCCGCGCGATCTCCCAGACCTGGTTGCGCGAGCGCGGGTCGAGGCCGGTCGTCGGCTCGTCGAGGAACATCAGCCGTGGGGTGACGACGATGCTCGCCGCGATGTCCAGCCGGCGGCGCATGCCGCCCGAGTAGTGCTTGACCAGCCGGCCGGCGGCCTCGGCGATGTCGAACGCGTCGAGCAGCTCGTCCGCGCGGTCCCTGGCCGCGGCACGTGAGTACCCGAGGAGCCGGCCGAGCAGCACGAGGTTCTCCCGGCCGGTGAGCTCCTCGTCGACGGAGGCCAGCTGGCCGGTGAGGCTGACCAGCTCGCGGACCGTGTCGGCCTCGGACACGATGTCGTGCCCGAGGACCCGGGCGCTCCCCGCGTCCGGGGGGATCAGCGTGGCCAGCATGCGGATGGTGGTGGTCTTCCCGGCGCCGTTGGGGCCGAGGACGCCGTAGATGGTGCCGGCCGGCACGGCGAGGTCCACCCCGGCGACGGCACGCGTCTGCCCGAAGGACTTGCCGAGCCCGGTGGCGTCGATCGCGAGCGGGTGCTGCGTGGTCATCGGCTTCCCTACGTCCGGATCCGGAGGAGCATCTCTGCGGGGTCCGACCGAATGTGGGCGGTGAACTCATCGCACGCCAGCGAATTCCGGGCGGGGCAGCTCCGGGGAGCCGGCGTCGCGCCCTGGGGATCGGGACCTTCGTCCCGGCGGGAGCGGTCCCGCGGCCCTGCGGACCGGGGCACCACCGGATCCAGCGTCGGCGTCGACCGGAGGCCCCACCGCACCGACGGAGCACCCGACATGACGATCCCCGCACCCCACCGCCCCCTCGTCGATGCGGCCGTCCGGTGAGCGACCACACCCTGCGGGTGCTCGTCGCGGTCGCCAGCCGGCACGGCGCCACGGCGGACGTCGCCACCGCGATCGCGCGCACCCTGGACGAGAGCGACGCGGGCCGTGCGGCCGGGCTGGTCGCCGTCGCGGTGCCCGTTCAGCAGCAGCCCGAGCCGGCCGGCTTCGACGCCGTCGTCCTCGGCAGCGCCGTGTACGTCGGCCGCTGGCTGGAGCCGGCCCGGGAGTACGCCGCGACGCACACGTCGGCGCTGCGCACCAGGCCGGTGTGGCTGTTCTCCAGCGGCCCGATCGGCGAGCCCCCGTTCCCACCCGACGTGCCGCACGACGTGGAGCCGCTGTCGGAGCTGACCGGTGCGCGCGGCCAGGCGGTCTTCCCGGCCGGCTGGACAAGGCCCGCCCGTCGTTCGGCGAGCGGGCGATGGTGACGGCGATGCGGGCGCCCGTCGGCGACTTCCGCGACCGGCCGGCCGTCTCCGCCTGGTCAGAGGAGATCGCCACGGCGCTGTCGTCCTCCCCCGCGGTGCGGCCCTGACCGGTCCGGACGAGAGGCCGGCCACCCGGCGGAGCGGAACGACCGGTCGGCTCCGGGCGATCCGGCCGCCGGGCGGCCCGGGGCCGCTCTCCACCCCGCACCGGCCGGTGGCAGGCTGGCCGGCGTGGCAGAGAACCGGCCGTGGGCGCGCGACCGCACACCCTCCACACGACCCGGGGAGCCGGCGGCCACCGGATCCCCGTCCGCCCTCTCGGGGATGCGGCTGACCGAGCTGCTGGACGAGGTCCAGGAACGGCTCGCGGTGGTCGCCCGCACCCAGACACGGGTGCAGCACCTGCTCGACGCGTTCCTCAGCGTCTCCACCGGCCTGGACCTCGACGCCACGCTGCGGCGGATCGTGGAGGCCGCGACCGGCCTCGTCGACGCCAGGTACGGGGCCCTCGGGGTGCTCGGCCGGGACGGCGGGCTCGCCGCCTTCCTGCACGTCGGCATCGACGACGACCTGGCCGCCCGGATGGGCTCGCTGCCCGCGGGGAAGGGGGTGCTGGGGCAGCTCATCACCGAGCCGCACCCGCTGCGCATCGCCGACCTGCGGGAGCACCCCTCGTCGGTCGGCCTCCCGGAGCACCACCCGCAGATGCGCACCTTCCTCGGGGTGCCCGTGCTGGTCCGCGGCGAGGTCTTCGGCAACCTCTACATGACGGAGAAGGCCTCCGGCGAGTTCACCGCCGAGGACGAGGCCGTCCTCACCGCGCTCGCCGGCGCCGCCGGGATCGCGATCGACAACGCCCGGCTGTTCGAGGAGGCGGAGACCGGCCGTCGCTGGGCCACCGCGGTGTCCGACATCCGGGAGTCGCTGCTGGGCACGACGTCCCCGGACGAGGCGCTCGGGGTCGTGGCCGAGCGGCTCACCGACCTGACCGGCGCTGAAGCCACCTGGGTGCTGTCGGGGCCCGACCCGGCGGACGGCCGGTACACGGTCCTCGCCCGGCGCAGCGTCCTGGACCTGGCGGATCCCGCCGGGACCCGGCTCGAGCCGGCGGACAGCCCCCTGCTCCAGGCCGTCGAGGACGGCGGCTCCGTGATCGCCATGGATCTCTCGTCGCTCGACCGCTCCGGTCCGGATCCGCAGATCTCGTGGGGCCCGTGCCTGGGCGTGCCCCTGCACGGCGCGGACGCCGGCCGGGCCGTCGTCGTCCTCGCCCGCCGTGCCGGGGAGCCGGCCTTCCCGGAGCCCCTGATCCCCCTGGTGAGCGCGTTCGCCGACCAGGTCGTCGTCGCCCTGGACATGGCCGCCCGCCAGCGGCTGGCCCGCCGGCTCGACGTCTACGAGGACCGCGACCGCATCGCCCGGGACCTGCACGACCTGGTCATCCAGCGGGTCTTCGCCGCCGGCCTGGCGCTGCAGGCGGTCCTCCCCCGGGTCGGCGACCCGGAGGGACGACGGCGGATCCACGGCGTCATCGAGCAGCTGGACGGCACCGTCCGGGACATCCGCACGACGATCTTCGACCTCCACTCGACCGACGCCGCCGGCAGCAGCTCGAGCCTGCGCCGGCAGCTGCTCGACGTCGTGACCGAGGCGGCGGGTGACGCGGTGCGGCCGACCGTGCGCACGTCGGGTGCCGTGGACAGCCTGGTCTCCGGCGCGCTCGCCGCGGACGTCCTCGCCGTGGTGCGGGAGGCGGTCAGCAACGTCGCCCGGCACGCGGCCGCCCGGCACGTCACCGTGACCCTGGACGTCGCGGACGACGTCGTCGTCGAGGTCGTCGACGACGGGTGCGGGATCGACGAGGGGGCGGCCCGCAGCGGTCTGCGCAACCTGGAGGACCGTGCCCGGCGGCGCGGCGGGGAGATCCGGGTCGCGCCGCTGCCCGACGGCGGCACCCGGGTCCGCTGGAGCGTCCCGCTGCGCTGAGCGGGACCGCCACGGTCAGCGGGAACGGCCGCCCGACGCCGTACCGCGCAGCTCCGCCGCCAGCACGGCGGCCTGGGTGCGGCGCTCGAGGCCGAGCTTCGCGAGCAGGTGCGACACGTAGTTCTTCACCGTCTTCTCGGCGAGGAACATGCGCTCCCCGATCTGCCGGTTGGTCAGCCCCTCCCCGATCAGCTCGAGCACCGTGCGCTCCTGGTCGCTGAGCTTCGCCAGCGGGCCCGCCGGCTCGGCGGAGCGGCGCATGCGCTCCAGGACCGCCGTGGTCGCGGTCGGGTCGAGGAGTGAACCCCCCTGTGCGACGGTGCGCACGGCGCTCACCAGGTCCTGGCCGAGGATCTGCTTGAGCAGGTAGCCCGACGCCCCGGCCATGATCGCCTCGAACAGCGCCTCGTCGTCGCTGTAGCTGGTCAGCATGATGGCCTTGAGGTCGGGCAGGCGGGACCGCAGCTCCCGGCAGACGGTGACCCCGTCGCCGTCGGGCAGCCGCACGTCGAGCACGGCGACGCCGGGCTGCAGGGCCGGCACCCGGACCAGCGCCTCCGCGGCGTTCTTGGCCTCCCCGACCACGGTGACCTCACCGGAGCTCTCCAGGACGTCGGCGACGCCCCGGCGGACGACCTCGTGGTCGTCGAGCAGGAAGACCCTGATGGTGCTCGGCTGTTCGGTGCTCACGGGTCCATCCTGCAAAGGTGTCCGCCCGCTCCCGGGCGCGGCAGTCCGGAGGCACCCCGTGGCGCCCCCGTCCCGGCCACGCTAGGAAACCGGACGGCGGAGGGCCGAAGGTCCCGACCTGGCACGACCACCCGGCCGCCGCTCCCCGGGCGGAGGGGCGGCGCGGTGCGGTGTTGCGGTCGGCGCGGACCGCGGGTGTGATGAGCCATGACCTCGGGCGGCGGGGGTGCGCGTGCCGCGGCCACGGCTGGGCGCGGTGCCCCGTCGTACGACGCGCGCTCCCCCGGCGGCCTGTCCGCCCGCTCCTGGCGCTCGGTCCTCCGGCGGGTCGTGCGGCACGTGCTGAGCGACCGGCTCATGGTGCAGAGCGCCGGCGTCGCGTTCTTCGCGCTCCTGTCGATCGCCCCGGTGCTGGTGGCGGCGATCTCGGTCTACGGCGCGGTCAACACCCCGGAGCAGGCGCTCGCGCAGCTCTCGGACGTGACCGAGATGCTGCCCAGCGAGCTTGAGCCGATGGTGGCCGACCAGCTCACCACGATCACGACCGCCTCAGGGCAGGTGCTCACCTGGCGGGGGCTCACCGGCCTCCTCGTGGCGCTGTGGACCGCGACGACGGCCATGACCTACCTCGTCGACGGGCTGACGCTCGCCTACCACGAGACCGAGACCCGCGGCTTCCTGCGCCGCGCCGGCCTCGCCCTCCTGCTCGTGCTCGCCGGCGCCGTCCTCCTCGGCGCCGTCATCGCCGGGTCGGGCACCGCCTCGCGGTGGCTGGCCGGAGCACCCGACCCGGTGCAGGCCGGCGCACCGGTGCTCACCTGGGGTGCGCTCGCGGTCCTCATGGCCGTGGTGCTCGCCGCCCTGTACCGGTTCGCCCCCGACCGGAAGGGAGCCCGGCTGCGGTGGATCTCCGCCGGCTCGGCCATCGCGACGCTGCTCTGGCTGGCGGCCACCATCGGGCTCTTCGCCTACGTCGAGCAGCTGGGCAGCTACCGGACGACGTACGGGTCCCTCGCCGGGGTGGCGATCAGCATGCTGTGGCTCTGGGCGACGGTCTTCCTGATCATCGTAGGTGCGGCGATCAACGCGGAGACCGAACGCCAGACCACCCGCGACTCCACGGTGGGCCCGGACCGGCCGCTCGGCGAGCGCGGTGCGGTCGTGGCCGACAGCGCCCCGCCGTACCCGGGCGACCGCTGAACCGAGGGCCGGCGCTCAGGCCGTCGGGGACGTGAGCGTGGTGCGGGAGCGGTACTCCAGGTCGCCGTAGCCCTCCGGGTGCCGCGCCATCCAGCTGGCGACGAAGGGGCACAGCGGCAGCACCTTCAGCTCCTGGCGTCGGATGTCGTCCAGCGCCTGGCGGACCAGTTCCGACGCGATGCCGCGGCCCTCGTGCCCGGCCAGCACCTCGGTGTGGGTGAGGACGACCAGCTCCGGCGTCCGGATGTACTCCGCGATCGCGGCCAGCTGCCCGTCGACGCGTCCCTCGTAGCGGTGCTGCGCAGCAGCGTCCGTGACCGTCACCTGCACGGGATCTCCTCTCCTCGCCGAGCTCGCCTCGCCGGCTCGTCCACGTGCGCACGACGGAGCTCTGCCGTGAGTACACCTGCTGCGGGCCTCGATGACCAGGCCCGCCGGGCGGGATGCTCTCCTCCCCAGATCTAGGGGTCCGCCGACCCCACGGACGCGTCTGCCGCGGCGCCTCCGGTGTCGCGACGCTCCACCTGTCACGGGCCGCCGGGCCCGGATCACGCGTGGAGGCGATGAGGGTGGAGCTGGACTCCCGGGCCGCGGGCGGCTGCCCGTTCAGCGGGGCGGGCACGGCGCGCGGCATGGCCCGGCGCGGCTTTCTCGCCGGAGCGCTCGCCATGGCGGCCGTGCCCGTCGTCGGCGGGCTCGCCGGCACGGCGCGCGCCGAGGTGCTGCCGGAGACCGACCCGGCCGCGCCCCCACCGGTCCCCGATGCGCCCGCCGAGACCGCCGCGCACGCCGTCGGCGACCCGCGCGGCGCGGAGATCGCCGCTCGGATCGACCGGAAGCTGGAGGCACGCTTCGGGCTGATGTTCAAGGACCTGCCGCCGTTCGCCCCGACCGACGGGCTGCTGCTGTGGCTCGCGGCGAGCATGAACGACGGCAAGCCCCCGCTGTCCGACGTGCGGGACAGCGACGTCGCCTTCGACAACCCAGGCCTCCCGGCCGGCTACATCTACTTCGGCCAGTTCGTCGACCACGACATGACCCTGGACAAGACGCCGCTCACCCACCGGTTGCAGGACCCGATGGCCATGCGGAACTACGACACCCCGTGGTTCGACCTGGGCAGCGTCTACGGCAAGGGCATCAAGGGCAGCCCCGAGCTGTACGACCCGGAGCGCTACGGCTACCTGCGGGTCTGGGCGCACGACGACCTGGTCGACCTGCCGCGCGACGACGTCGGCGCCGCCTACCTCGGCGACCCGCGGAACGACGAGAACCTCGTCGTCGCCCAGTTGCACACCGTCTTCATCCGGCTGCACAACCGCTTCATGGACCAGGGCATGACCTACGCCCAGGCCCGCCGGCAGACCCGCTGGCACTACCAGTGGCTGATCGTCAACGACTACCTGCCGCGCATCGTCGGCCGGGACGTCGTCAGCAGCCTGATCAAGCGCGACGGCACCATCACGTTCACCGGCACCTTCTACCGGCCCGAGCACCCCGGCAACCCGTACATGCCGATCGAGTACTCGGGGGCCGCGTACCGCTTCGGCCACAGCATGATCCGCGCCGAGTACGAGATGCAGGACGGCCACACGGTGCCGATCTTCGGCGCGGACGGCTTCGAGGACCTCCGCGGCAACCGGCCGATCCCGCACGACCTGTGGTGCGACTGGAACTACTTCTTCGACATCCCCGGCCTCGAGCCGCCGGACGACCGCAACATGGCCCGGCTGATCGACACCCAGCTGTCCCTGCCGCTGTTCACGCTGCCCTCCACCGTGGTCGCCCCCACCGCCAAGGCGATCGTCGCCCTCGCCGAGCGCAACCTGCTGCGCGGCAAGCGGCTGGGGCTGCCGTGCGGGCAGGACGTCGCCACCGCCATGGGGATCACCCCGCTGACGAACGCGGAGCTGGGGCTCAAGCAGCCGGGCTGGGGCGGCAAGGCGCCGCTCTGGTACTACGTGCTCAAGGAGGCCGAGCTGGTCGCCAGGGGCCGCAAGCTCGGCCCGGTCGGCGGCCGGATCGTCGCCGAGACCATCCTCGGCATCATGGCGCTGGACCCCGAGTCCTACTTCAACCTCAAGCCCGCGTTCCAGTGGCAGGAGAAGAAGACCATCGGCGACCTGATCCTGCTCGCCGACGCGCTCGACCCCCGCTCGCGGATCGTCCAGCCCGAGGACGAGGTCGAGGAGACCGGCCCCCTCCCGCTGGAGCCCGAGGAGGAGATCAACCCGGAGGCGACCTCCCCGGTCGGCTCGGACAACCTCCTCACCCCGTGAGGTCCGGCGTCGCTCGAGGCGGGCCTTCCCGCCGTGATCACCGTCGGCCGCATCAGGTGGCCCAGGAGGCGGCCGGACGGGCTACGGTGCCCGCCCACGGATCATCTGCTGCAGTCGGAGAGGACTCCCGATGTCTCGTGCTGTCGTGACCGGCGGGGCCGGCTTCCTCGGGTCGCACCTGTGCGAAGCGCTGCTCGACCGCGACGTCGAGGTGCTGTGCCTGGACAACTTCCTGACCGGGTCGCCGGCCAACGTGGCGCACCTGCTGGAGCACCCGGGCTTCCGGCTGGTGCGGGCCGACGTCACCGACTACGTGCACGTGCCGGGGCCGGTCGACCACGTCCTGCACTTCGCCTCCCCCGCGTCCCCGATCGACTACGCCGAGCTGCCCATCCACACGATGAAGGTCGGCTCGATCGGCACCCTGCACTCGCTCGGGCTGGCCAAGGAGAAGAACGCCCGCTTCCTGCTCGCCTCCACGTCCGAGACCTACGGCGACCCGCTCGTCCACCCGCAGCCGGAGACCTACTGGGGCAACGTGAACCCGGTCGGCCCGCGCGGGGTGTACGACGAGGCGAAGCGGTTCGCGGAGGCGCTGACGTCGGCCTACCGGCGCACCCACGGGGTGGACACCGCGATCGTGCGGATCTTCAACACCTACGGCCCCCGCATGCGGCCGCGCGACGGCCGGGCCATCCCGACGTTCATCCGGCAGGCCCTGGCCGACGAGCCGATCACCGTGGCCGGGGACGGCAGCCAGACCCGGTCGGTCTGCTACGTCAGCGACCTCGTGGAGGGGCTCGTCCGGTTCCTGCTGTCCCCGGAGCCGGGACCGATGAACATCGGCAACCCGCACGAGTTCCCGGTCATCGACCTGGCCCGGCGGATCCGGGAGCTGACCGGCTCCGCCTCGACGATCGAGTTCGTCCCCCGGCCCGAGGACGACCCGACGGTCCGCCAGCCCGACATCGGCCTCGCCCGCCGGACGCTGGGCTGGGAACCACAGGTCTCGCTCGACGAGGGCCTCAAGCGCACCATCGACTGGTTCTCCACCCACCCGGACGTGGTGCGCACCGCCCGCTGAGGGAGGCGGGCCGTCCCTCGCTCAGCGGCGGCCCCGCGCCTGCGCCGCGGCGACCGCGCCGCCGGCGAGGACCAGGCCGGCGACGACGCCGACCAGCAGGTTCCGCCGCAGCGATCCGTCCACCCGCTCGTCGGGCAGCTCGGCCGCGCTGCTGACGTACGCCAGCGCCTGGGCGTCCTCCAGCACGCGCAGGTCGACGTCCAGGCCGGCGATCTGGGTGTTCAACCGGCGCAGCTCCGTCTCCACCGGGTCCAGCTCCGAGCTGAGCGTCCGCTGGATGGCCAGCCGCTGGTTGAGCAGCCGGGAGAGCTCGACCGGGTCGGTCTCCACGGCCACCGCCTCGTCCAGCGCGGCGACCGGCTGGAGGATCTCCTGCTGCCGCGCCCGCAGCGCGTCCCGGTCGGCGATCAGCAGGTCCCGCAGCGCCGCGGTCTCCGCGACGTCGCTCGCGTGCCGGACCGCCACGTAGGTCTCGGCCCAGGTCTGCGCCGCGTCCCGGGCCCCCTCGGCGCTCCCCGCCTCGGCGACGAAGAGCAGCGCGCTCGAGTCGGCGGCGCCGCGCACCTCGACCTCGGCCTCGTCCCCGGCGACCTCGACGACCCGCTCCTGGAAGACGTCGCTGCCCACGTAGACGAGCTCGGCTGCCGGTGAGCGGACCAGGGCACCCGCCGAGGTGCCGCCGGTCCGCGGGAAGAGCTGGCGGCTGTCCTCCGTCCGCACCAGCACCTCCGCCTCCGCCCGGTACACCGGGCCGACGACGAACAGGGAGGCGAGGGCCAGCACCAGCACGACCAGGAAGGTGGCGAGCGCGAGCAACCAGTGGCGCCGGAGCGCGGCGAGGTGCTCCGCTGCTCCGGGCCGGACGGTGTCCTCCCGGTGGACGCCGCCGGCGCGATCCGTGGCTGCGGGCACCGTTCCGTCCGGTGCGGTCTCGAGCACGGCGGAGAACGTACCGGCACGAGCCGCGGTTCCGGGGTCTTCCGCGCGTCATGGTCCCCAGGCGCCCAGCGACCGTCCGAGCTCGCGCGCGAGGGCATCGTTCGGTCCGGCGAAGCGTGCGCGCAACCGGGCAGCGGTCTCCGGATGCATGGGCGGGTAGGACGCCGGCCCCTCGTTCAACCGGTTGACCAGGTGACGGATGCGGTACAGCGTCCGGCTCGGGACCCGGGCGAGCAGCCGGCGGGCGGGGCTCCCGGGCCGCTGGGCGGCGAGGAACGCCCGGGCGAAGCGCGCCGACCGGGCGGACCGCCCCTCGTTGTGCCCCGTCGCCACGTCCGGCTCGTAGGGAGCCAGCCCGGCCAGGTCGGCCAGCTCGGCGCAGATCCGGGCGGCGCCGTCGCGCAGGTCGTCGGAGAGGTGGATGCGCAGCCGCTCGGGCGGCACGAGCTCCCTCAGCGCCCGCACGTGCGGGGCGTACATCCCGTTCCCGGCGTACTGCAGGTCCCGGGCCCGGGGCGGTGCGCTGACCGCCCGGTGCGCCTCCCGCGCCAGCCCCTCCTCGAAGGTGGCCGCCTCCTCCCAGCCGCGCAGCCGCGCGTAGTGGAAGTGCGAGTACGCGCGCGGCACCGGGTCGCGCAGGACGGCGACCACGACCGCGGGCGTGGTGTCGACGATGCGGCGCACCGCCCGCGGGTCGTACATCGCCATCGTGTGCTTGGCGATCAGCGGCGCCTCCCCGGCTCCGGGCGGGAAGTACTTCGCGACGGCGTGCGCCCACCCGCGCGCGAACTCGTCGTCCCGGCCGAAGAACGGCATCTCCCGGTGCACGTGGCTGCGCACGTCGGGATGGCCGGCCAGGTAGTGGAACAGGGCGGTGGACCCGCTCTTGGGCGCACCGACGATCATCAGCCTCGGGCCCGGACGCATCCGCCGGATGGTAGGTGCCGGGGGCCGGTACGGGGAGACGCCGAGGCGTCCCGGAACGCGTCCGGCTGCGTTAGCCTCGCCGACCATCCGCCGTCGAGGGACGGCGGCGGTCGGAGGACGCGGTGGGCCCCTCGCTGGACGCGGGAACGCGGTCGTGATCCTGCCGCTGCTCGCCGTGGCCGCGTCCGTCGTCGTGTGGGCGCTGGTCTACCGCAGCCTCGTCTCCCATCCGCTGGACGCGATGGCGCTGGTGCTCTACTACCTGGCGCTGCAGCTGCTGTGGCGCCCCCTGGTGCTGGCCCTGGGCCTGGACGGCCCGTTCCCCACGCTGCTCTTCGCCGAGCGCGACACCGAGCTCCTCCTGCTCCGCGGCCAGGCGGTGGTGGTGCTGTTCCTGCTGGCGCTGTGGGCCGGCGCCCGTCTGACGGGCCCGCTCGTCCGCCCCGTGTCGGTGGTGTTCCCGCAGCCCCGCGGCCCCCTCTCGGCGCGGACGCTGGTGGTCCTCGCCGTCGTCCTGACCGCTGCCGCGGCGGTCGTGACCGTCGCGCTGTGGACGCGGTACGGCGGTCCCGCCGGTCTGCTGCAGGCGTCGAAGGTCGACCGCGACATCGCCGACAGCCGGGCGCTGCGCACCTTCCCCCTGCTGGCCGCGTTGCTCGGTGTCGCCGCCTTCTTCTCGGTGCGCCGGGCCGCGCCGCAGCGGCTGCTCGTCCTCGGGCTGGTCGCGGTCAACGGCTACCTCAGCTGGACGTGGGGGGCCCGCGACGTGCCGGTGCTCTCCGTCCTCGCCCTCCTCGCCGGCGGGCTGATCTTCGGCCGGGCCGGGCGCCACGCCGGCCGCCGCCCGGACGGGCAGTGGCTGCGCGATCCGCGCTGGCGACTCCGCTTCCTGCTGGTGCCGGTGCTCGCGCTGGCGGTCGCCTTCACGCTGCGCGCCGCCCGCGACACCGTGCTGTGGGGAGACCTGGCGCCCACGATCGAGGGGCAGGGCGCCGTCCGCCAGGTCGCGGTCGCCACGAACAACACCTTCTACGACGCGCTGCTGCTCTACCTCGACGACTGGCCCGACCGGTTCGACTTCGCCGGTGGCGCCGACTTCCTGGCCGGGTCGGTCGCCGCCGCGCCGTCGGTGCTGGTCGGTCCGCAGGAGCCCTTCGTCTCCCCCGCGGTGCAGCTGGCCCGGACCTACGTCGACCGCAACAACGGCTTCCCGGCCACCCCGGTGGGCGACTGGTACGTCAACCTCGGCCACCCGGGCGTGGTCCTCGGCGGGCTGCTCAGCGGCCTGGTCGCCCGGGCCGGTCAGTTCGCGTTCCGCCGGTTCCTGCACGATCCGCTCGTCTGGGGCTTCAGTCTGGTCTTCATGATCCGGGTGTTCCCCGGGGGCGTGTGGGCGACGTCGGCACCGAAGTGGGTGGCCATCGGGTTGCCGCTCCTCGTGTTCACGGTGCTGGTCGACCTGTTCGTCCGGCGGGCGCGCCAGGGCGGGGAGACCTCCCCGGCGCGATCGCGGCCGACCGGGGACCGCGGCGTCGCCGCCGAGCCGACGGGGTCCACCCGGTGACCTCCCCGCTCACCGACGACCGAGGGCACGCCGTCGAGCGCCGTGCCCTCCGCCGGGACACGGTGCTGGTCGCGGTCGGCCAGCTGGCCGCCGTCGTCAGCGCCCTGCTCGTCGCGGTGGTCGGGGCGCGCGTCCTGCCGGCGGACGAGTTCGGTGCGCTGTCCTGGGCGCTGAGCTGGCTGACCTTCCTGGCGGTTCTCGCCCAGTTCGGGCTGACCCAGGTGGCCACCATCGCCGTCGCCCAGCGCGCGCGACGCACGCACGCGGTCCTGCTGCGCCGGCTGGTGCTGGCGCAGGTCGTCGGCGTCCTGGGCACCGCCGCGCTGTGGCAGTGGGTGATCGGGCCGGCGACCGCCGCGGCCGGCACCCCGACCGCGGCGTACCGGCCGCTGGTGCTGCTGGTGGCGCTCTGGCTGCCGGCGGCGGCCCTGGGCCCGGTGCTGGTCAACGTGCTGCGGGCCCGGTCCCGGTTCGGGGCGGCCCTGGTGTTCGGCGAGCACGTCCGCCGGGTGGTCCTCGTCGCGGTGCTCCTGCTCGGGGCGGCCGGTGCCGCCACCACCCTGTCGGCGCGGACCGCGGTGGCGTGGACGGTCGCGGTCGAGACGGTGGTCGTCGTCGCCGCCCTGCTGCTCCTGGTCCGCGACACCGGTGGGGACGCCGTCGGCCGGCACGCGGCCGGCCGGGTGCCCGACGACGGACCGGCCGAGGCGGCGCCCGCCGGGGCGGCGCAGAGCCCGGACGGGGGCGGGTCGCCGTGGCGGTTGCTGCGCTCGGGCCGCGCGTTCGCCCTCGCCACCCTGGCGTCGGTGACCCTGCCGCAGTCCGGTGTCTGGCTGCTCGCCGTGGTCGCGCCGGTGGAGGAGGTGGCGGTCTTCGCGGTGGCGGTGCGGATCGCCGTCCTGATCGCGGTCCCGACCGCCATCGGCATGCGGGCCCTCGCCCCGCGGATCGCCGCGGCCTCGGGCGCCGGCCGGCTGCCGGCGCTGCAGGAGCCCGTCCGGCGGTTCGCGGTCTGGTCGACCGCCGCCACCGCGGCGGCGGTCGTGCTGCTCGCGGCGACCGGCCCCGCGCTGCTGCCGGCCCTGTTCGGGGCGCCGTACGCGGCCGCCCTGGTCCCGGCGCTGGTGATGAGCGCCGGCGTCCTGGTCAACGCCTGGACCGGGCCGTGCTCGGTCCTGCTGTCCCACGCCGGCCGGCAGCGCACCGTCGCCCTCAGCGCCCTGGCCGCGGCCCTGGCCTTCGCCGGCCTGGCGGTGTGGTGGGGCTCGGCCTGGGGCGGCACCGGGGTGGCCGCGGCCGCCGCGGTGGCCATGGCCGCGCGCAATCTGCACCTCGCCCGGGCGGCCTCCCGGTCGCTCGGCATCCGCACGACCGCGCTCCCGACCAGGAGATGAGGCATGCCCGGACCGCAGTTCCTCGTCATCGGCGCCGCGCGATCCGGCACGACGGCGCTGTACCAGTACCTGGCCGAGCACCCCGGGCTGTTCCTCACCGAGCCCAAGGAGCCGCACCACTTCGCGGTGGCCGGGACGACGCCGGCGTTCACCGGGCCCGGTGACCGGCAGACCATCAACCGGCTCGCGGTGCCCGACCGGGACGCCTACCTCCGGTTGTACCGGGACGCCCGGCCCGGCCAGCTCCGCGGCGAGGCATCGGTCTCGACCATGTACTTCCCCGAGGCCGTGACCCGTGTCCGGGAGATGGCGCCCGACGCGCGGCTGGTGTGCGTCCTGCGCGACCCGGTGGACCGGGCGCTGTCGGCCTACGGCTTCATGCGCACCCGCGGGTGGGAGCCGTGCCCCACCTTCGAGGAGGCGCTGCAGGACGAGGACCGCCGGATCGCCGCGGGGTGGCACCACATCTGGCACTACACGGCGATGAGCCGGTACGGCGAGCAGCTGCACCGGGTGCTGGAGGTGTTCCCGCGGGACCAGCTGCTGGTGCTGCGGCACGAGGACCTGACCGCCGACCCCGACGCCGTCCTCGCCCGGGTGTACGCCCACCTCGGGGTGCCGCCGGTCCCCCGCACCGTCTCCCCCGACCCGCACCGCTCCGGCGAGCCGCGCAGCCGGTTCCTCGGCCGGGTGGTCAGCACGCACCACCCGCTGAAGAAGCTGCTCTCCCCCGTCGTCCCGACGGCGCTGCGCCGGGCGCTGCGGCGGCGGATCGTCGCCGGCAACATCGTGCGGATCGGCTACCGCCCGGAGACCCGGCGCGCGCTGGTGGCCCGCTTCGCCCCCGACCTCGACCTGCTGGAGCAGGTCACCGGGCTGGACGTGGCCGCGTGGCGGTCGCCGGACCGGCCCGCGGGCGGCGCCCGGTGACCGGCTCCGCCGGCCGGCTGGTCATGACCCTGCGACTGCCCGACCGCACGGGCGCGGCCAGGATGGCGCTGGAGTTCGCGCGGGCGCTGCGCGCCGACGGCTTCGACCTGACCCTCGTGCACGGCACGGTCCCCCGCACGGGCCCGAGCGTCCTGCCCGACCTGGCCGCCCTCGGCGTCGGGACCGTGCTGGAGGAACGGCTCGGTCGGCCCTGGGATCCCCGCCTGGTCCCCGCCCTGGCCGACCGGGTGCGCCGCGAGCGCGGGCGCTGCGTCATCGGGGTGAACCAGCGCGACCGTGCCCCGGCGCTGCTCGCCGCGGCCCGCGCCGGGGTGCCCGGGGTGCTCATGGTGCAGAACCAGCACCACTTCTGGGGACCGCGACCGCTGGCCGCCGTCAAGCGGCGCAGCTACCGGGCCGTCGTCGCCCGCTGCACCACGCTGGCGGTGTGCACCTCGGCCGTGGTGCAGGACGAGATGACCGGCTTCGGCGTGCCGGCCGGGCGGACCGTCGTTCTCCCCAACGGCATCGCCATCGCTCCCCCGGCGCAGCTGAGCGCTGCGGAGCGGACCGGGGTCCGGGCGGAGATGGGGGCCGGCGCGGACGACCTGCTGCTGCTCAACGTGGGCCGGCTCGACCCGCAGAAGGGCCAGGACGTCCTGCTGACGGCGCTCGACGGCCTCTCCGCGCCGGTCCGCGTCGCCCTCGTGGGCTCGGCCGGGGACTCCGTCGCCGCCCGGCGGACGCAGGACTACGCGGGGTCCCTGCACCGGCAGGTGCGCGAGCTCGGCCTCGCGCGCACCGTCACCTTCCTGGGCTGGCGGGACGACGTCGCCCGGCTGCTCGCCGCGGCCGACGGGTACGTGCACACCGCCCGCTGGGAGGGCCCGGCCCTGCCGCTCGCGGTGATGGAGGCGATGGCGGCCGGCTGCCCGACGATCTTCACCGACTGCTCCGGGCAGCCGCCGGTCTTCGCGGCGGGCCGGGACGGGCTGCTGGCCCGGACCGGGGACGCGGCGTCGGTACGGGCGCGGATCGCCGAGCTGGCGACGATGCTCCCGGGCGAGCGCGCGGCCATGGGCGCCGCCGGCGCCGCCCTGATCCGCGCCCACTACCGGGTCGAGGACCTCGGCCGCACGTTCAGCCGGCTGGTGCGCGGCGTGCTCCCCCCGGACGGCGGAGCCGGTCCAGGACACGGCGGACCGGGGTGAGCCGGTCGCGTCGCCGGGCCACCAGCCGCTCGTAGAGCTCGACGTGCGCCTGCACCATCCGCTCCGGCGTGAACTGCTCGACGAACCGCCGGCGCCCCGCGGCGCCGAGCCGGGCGGCCAGCTCCGGATCGGTCAGCACGCGGACCAGGTCGCGCGCCAGCGCGTCCACGGCGCCCGGCGGTGACAGCAGCCCGGTCTCCCCGGCGACGACGACCTCCGGGATGCCCTCGACGGCGAAGCCGACCACCGGCTTCGCCGCCGACATCGCCTCCAGGTTGACGATGCCGAACGCCTCCCAGCGCGACGGCAGGGCGAGCACGTCGATCGCGCGCATCACGTCGGCGAGGTCGTCCCGCCATCCGCTGAAGTGCACGTGGCCGGCGACCCCCAGCTCGCCGGCCAGCGCCTCGGTCTCTCCGCGCCGGGTGCCGTCACCGACGACGACGACGTGGGCCCGCGGCACCTCGGCGAGCACCGCGGGGACCGCCCGCACCAGCAGGTCCACCCCCTTCTGGTCCTCGATCCGGCCCACCAGGGCGATCATCGGCGCGTCCGGCGGCAGCCCGAGTCCCGCCCGCAGACGGGCGCGGTCGGCCGCGGTGGCGTCGCCCACGGTCATCCGGGTGGAGTACGGGATGACCGTGCAGTCCCGGGCCCGGAACAGGCGGGACCGGACGCCGACGTCGCGGATGAACCGCGAGCCGGCGACGTAGTGCGTGGTGCACAGGCCGAGCACCCGCTCGACCAGCCGGTACAGCGAGCGCTTCGGCTGCGGCACGCCGGCGTGCCCGGCGTAGGCGTGCAGCATGTGCACCCGGACCGGCGTGCCCGCGGACCAGGCCGCCACGCGGCCCATCGCCCCGGCCACCGAGGTGTGGGTGTGGACGACGTCGTAGCGGGAGCGGCGGATGTCGGCGCGGAGCCGCAGGAACTGGCGCAGCAGCTCGGCCGGGCCGTCCGGCGTCGCCTGCTTGAAGTGCCCGCTGCCGTGCGAGGGGGCGTAGTCCAGCACGGGCAGCCCGCAGCCGCGGATCCGGTCGTCCAGCGGACCGCCGCCGGAGAACGCGATCGTCGTCTCGAACCGGTCCGGAGGCAGCCGGGTGGCCAGCTGCAGGAGGTGCTCCGCCGAGCCGCCGACGGTGATGCCGGTCAGCTGCAGCACCTTGATCCGGTCGCTCACGCCGTCCCCCGCGCCCGCGCGGCGGTCGGCCACGTCGTCAGCCGGCGGCCGAGCAGGTCCTGCAGGTGCGTGACGTCGTCGGCGAAGGCGGCGGCCAGCCTGGCCCGCGTCGCGGGGTCGATCGTGGTCGGCCCCAGGTTCGCCGAGCGGACCCGCTCCCGATGCCGTGGCGGCACGGCCGCGGTGACCAGCCGGCGCAGGCGCGGGGAGCGTCGGAGCGTGTTCAGGGCGGAGGTGACCGCCCGGCTGCGCGGCAGCCCCGCCGTGTTCACCCGGCGCGTCGGGTCGATGTCGACGTCCGGGTCCACCTCCAGGAACTCCAGCACCCGCCGCAGCTGCCCGCCCGGGTCCGCGGCGAACTCCTCCTGGACGACCACGAGCAGGCGGTCGCCGAACGCGGCTCCGAACGGCGCGAGCTGCTCGGCGTACCGGCTGAGGCGGGCCAGCTGCCACATGTGGCTCCACCCGGCCCGGGTGCGCTCCTCCTCGGCGGCCAGGCACTCCTCGAACGTCCCGGCGTCGTAGCCGCGCGACCGCAGGTAGAGCCAGCTGGAGAACGCCCGGTCCACCGGGTCCCGCAGGCAGACCACCAGCCGGCAGCCGGGCGCGCAGTACCGCTCGACGGCGGGGATCGAGGCCCCCGGGTAGGCCAGCGTGGTCACCGACCCCTCGCCGCGGCGCGCCTCGGGCCGGCCCTCGAACAGTCGCCGCCAGGCCTGCTCGCCGGGCGCCGCGAACCGGTTGACCAGGTCGTCGTCGCCCAGGCCGGTGAAGCGCGGGGGGCCCTCCGGGAAGGCGAGGAAGTGCGGCTCCTTCGGCCGGGAGACGAAGACGTCCGGGTGCTCGCCGAGGAAGGAGGTCAGCGCGGTCGTCCCGCTCCGCGCTGCCCCGATGACCAGGAAGTCCGGGGCCGCCATCGGCCGGATGCTACCGGCGGGCACCCGGCACGGGCCGGCTCGCGGACCCCCAGATCTGGGGGTCGGCCGCACCCACGGGTGGCGGTGTTCCCGACCCCCCGGACGCCGGAACCCTGAGCGGACAGGACGGGGACGGAGACGGGGGCGGGATGACCGAGGTGTCGTACCAGGAGCGCCGGGCCGGCCGACGTCCGGCGGCACGGGCGACGTCGCCCGCCGGAGCCCGTGCCGTGCCGGACCCCGACGCCCTCGGTGCGGCGACCGGTCTCCACCTGCCCGAGCGGGAGGTGCGGGACTCCGCGCACCTGGTCCGCGCCGGGCTGCTCGTCCTGGACGCCGTCGCGCTGGCGCTGCCGATGGCCTGGCTCGGGGGTGCGCGACCCGCCGGTGCGGCGTTCGTCGCCGTCGCCCTCGTCGTGCTGGCCGGCACCGGTGCCTCCCGCGCGCGGATCACCCTCTCCGCCCTGGACGAGGCGCCCCGCCTCCTCCCCCGCGTGGGCGTGGCGCTGCTCCTGGTGGCCCCGTTCGCCACCTCGGCCGGCGCGACCCTGGCCCTGCACGCGGCGTGGGCGGTGCCGTGCGTGGTGGTCGGCCGCGGCGCCGGCTACGCGGTCGTCCGCAGCGCCCGGCGGGCCCGGGTCGTCGAGGACCCCACCCTGGTCGTCGGGGGCGGCCCGCTGGGCATGGCCCTGCTGGCCACGATGCAGGAGCACCCCGAGCTCGGCCTGCGCGGCGTCGGCTTCCTCACCGACGGCAGCCCGCTGGACGAGCGGGAGCCCCTCGGCCACCTGGCCGACCTCGACCTGGTCCTCGACACCTACGGGGTGCGCAGGGTCGTCGTCGCCTACGGCCCCACCCGCGAGGCCGAGCTCGTCGACCTGGTGCGCAGCGCCGCGCTGCGCGACATCGAGGTCTACGTCGTCCCGCGGTTCTTCGACGTCGGCATGTCCCCGAGCGGACCGGACGTCGAGGACCTGTGGGGCATCCCGCTGCACCGGGTGCGCCGGGCCGCGCTGCGCCGGGGCGCCCGGCGGGTGAAGCGCGGCATCGACGTCGTCGTCTCCGGGATCGCACTCGTCCTGCTCGCGCCGGTCATGGCCCTGCTCGCCGCCGCGGTGCGGATCAGCAGCCCCGGCCCGGTCCTGTTCCGGCAGCCCCGGACCGGACACGACGACACGAGGATCGAGATCCTGAAGTTCCGCACCCTCCGGACGCCCACGGCACAGGCACCGCCCGACCGCAGCGGGTCCCCCGGCTCGACGCGGAGCACGATGCACGCGCGGCAGGTCGACGTCGAGCAGCGGCAGACCCGGCTCGGGAACGTGCTGCGGCGGACCAGCCTCGACGAGCTGCCCCAGCTGTGGAACATCCTGCGCGGCGACATGTCCCTCGTCGGCCCGCGGCCGGAGGAGTGCGCCTACGCCGCCCAGTTCGCCGACTCGGTGCACGGCTACCGCGACCGCCACCGGCTGACCGTCGGCCTGACCGGCTGGGCCCAGATCCACGGCCTCCGCGGGGACACCTCGATCGAGGAGCGCGCCCGGTTCGACAACGTGTACATCGAGCAGTGGTCGCTCTGGCGCGACGTCGTCATCCTGATCCGCACCGTGGCCGCCGTGCAGCGGCAGGCCCTCCACACCGCCGTCCGCACCGTGGCCGGCTGCCAGCCCTGACCCTGCGTCCCCGGCCGCAGCCGGTGCGCCGTCCCGAGACGAGAAGCCCATGCGCGAGCACCGCACCGACACCGGAGCCACCCCCACCCCGGACCGCCCGCAGCGGCCGGCCGGCCCGTCGCTGAGCCGGCGCGGGCTCCTGCTCCTCGGCGGCGCCGGGCTGGCGGCCCCGCTGCTTCCCGGGGCCGGCTCCTCGGGGCCCCCAGCGGCCGGCGCCACACCGCTGCTGCCGCGGAGCCACGACGACGACGTCCTGGACCTGCGCGACTTCGGCGCCGAGGGCAACGGCCGGGACGACGACACGCGGGCGGTGCAACGGTTCATCGACGCCACGGCCCGGCGCGGGGTGGTCGGGGTGGTCCCCCGGGGCGTCTACCGCTGCACAACCGGCCTCACCGTGCCGTCCGGCGCGCAGGTGCACCTCGCCCGCGGGTCGGTCCTCCTGAAGGACTGGGCCGCGCCCGTCGGCCTGCAGGACGCCTTCCTCCGCAACGCCGACCTGGCCGTGCCCTCGAGCGGGGTGCGGATCACCGGATCCGGGACGATCGGCGCCCGGGACCACACCTGCACCGGGGTGGTGATCGGCCTGTACGGGCACGACGTGCTGCTGAGCGACTTCACCATCGACACCTACGCCGGCGGCCAGGCGATCATGTACAGCGGTGACCGCGGCCGCATCCACCGGGTCACCATCAGGAACAGCGCGCAGGAGACCGGGACGGGCGGGATTCGGGTCTTCGGGGGCGCGGACTTCCTCGGCACCGACTGCCACGTCGAATCCGGGGACGACTGCTACCAGTTCGTGCCCATCGGCAACCCGGAGGCCGAGCCCTCCCTCTACAACCGGAGCATCCTCCGCGGCAGCTTCGTCGGGTGCACCGGCGCGAGCTCGGTGAGCCGGTTCATGGTCGCACTGCTCGAGTTCACCCGAGGCGAGCCGGGGACGACCGACATGGACGCCTCCGTCGCCGACTGCTCGTTCCGCGACTGTCACGGCGCGGGCGCCAACCGCGGCATCGTCGTCAAGAACACCCACAGCCGGGGCGCCATAGAGCGGGTCACCTTCACCGACTGCACCGTGGACATGTCCGGTGCCGCGGACGCGTCCACCCAGGAGATCCGGGTGCAGACCGACCCGGCGTCCCAGGGTGCGATCCGGGACGTGACGTTCACCCGCACCGACGTCCTGAACGCCGTGAACAGCCCGCTGCGCGTGGGTGGTCCGAACATCAGCCGGCTGACGTTCGACGGCTGCACGTTCACCGCGCCGTCGGGGGCGGCGCCGACGACCGTGGTCGTGGACGGCACCGACCAGCCGCGCTTCGCCGGCTGCACATTCGTCGGTGCTCCCGGTAAGCGGCTCCTCGTGGCCGGCCCGGTCACCGAGGTGACGGCGCTGTCGGTCGAGGACTGCCGGTTCACCGGCCTGGACAGCCTCTGGGCGGTCGACCTGCTGGGCGTCTCCGGGGCCCGCGTGGCCGGCTCGACCTTCCAGGCGGCCCCGGGCGCCGCGACCGCGCGGGCGGTCCGGGTGTCACCGACGTCCAGCGGGGTCGTCATCGAGGGCAACGACTTCACCGGCGTCGGCCACGCCGAGCCCGTCACCGACCGCGCCGCCGATACCACCCTGATCGGCAACCGCGGCGCCTGACCGCCCAGGCGCGCCGCCGTGGCCCGGCGGCGGGCTTCCCGGTGGGCTCTTCGGTGGGATCCCGACACGCCGCGGCGGCGATGTCACCGCCGCTGCGCCGGGCCATTCTCGCGCCATTTTCGTCAACGCAGACAACCACCGTTGCGTCACCCGTCGTCCGACCGTACTGACCAAAAGTCAGCAACGGCACAACGGCTCCCATGACCGCACCGGCGCCTGCGCGCCGGACCCGATGCAGGGCGCTACGGCGCAGGTCATGCCGAGGTCACGCGCGCACCGGGGACGCACGGAAATGGCGTGCTCGCACGCAGTGAATTCGAAAGCGTGTCGCGGTAATGCACCCCCCAAATGGTGGGACCGCCCACCCCCTCGGTGCGGCTGTGGCGGACGGGGCGGAAGCAGAAGCATTTCCGGTGCCACAGAGTGACTCGCCGAGGAGCCGTACCGATGGAAACGCCCAGCCTGAACCGACGTGACGTGCTGAAGCTGTCAGCGGCGGGCACCGCCGCGCTCGCGCTGCCCCTCCAGGGCGTCGTGTCGGCGGCATCCGCGTCCGAGCTGTCCGAGAGTTCGATGCCCAGGCCGTACGCGGCGGCCTTCAAGGCCCCTCCCGTGCTGGCGCCGACCGTCCGGGACGACGTGCGGAGCGACGTCTACGGGTACGTGCCCGACGACTACGTGCCGGTGCCGGGGAACGCCCACTACCCGGGGGAGCCGATCCGGGGCTCGGAGTACCTGGGCACCGACTACTACCGCATCACCCAGACCAACGTGCAGGTCCAGATCGTGCCCGGGCTCTGGACGAGGATGTGGGGCTACAACAAGTCGGTCCCGGGGCCGACGATCCGCACCTACCTGCAGCCGCACCCGGACGACCCGGGCCGGAAGATCCCCCGGCGGACCGTGATGCAGGTGCTCAACGAGCTGCCCAAGCGCCACCCCACCCTGGGTTACGTCCCGTGGACGTCGACCCACCTGCACGGCTCGCCGTCCAAGCCGCAGTTCGACGGCTACGCCGGCGACCTGACGAACCCGGGTGAGTGGAAGAACTACCAGTACCCGAACTGCTGCACGCCCCGGACGCTCTGGTACCACGACCACGGGGTGCACCACACCGCCCAGAACGTGTACATGGGCCTGGCCGCGCAGTACCACGTCGTCGACGAGGAGCTGGAGATCGGCCTCGGCATCCCGCGCTGGGACCGGCAGAAGGCCGCGGAGGGGAAGCCGCAGTACGAGTTCCCGCTGATCCTCAGCGACGTCATGTTCACCTCGGCCGGCCAGCTGATGTTCGACGACGACAACGAGTCCGGGCTCTACGGCGACGTGATCCTGGTCAACGGCGTGCCCTGGCCGAACATGAAGGTCGAACCGCGCAAGTACCGGTTCCGGATGCTCAACGGCTCACTGGCGCGCGGCTACAAGCTCCGGATGAGCAACGGCATGCCGTTCAAGGTGATCGCCACCGACGGCGGCTTCATGCAGACCGCCCAGACTGTCACCGAGTTCACGATCGGCATGGCCGAGCGCCTCGAGTTCATCCTCGACTTCAAGGACCTCAAGGGCGCCAAGGTCCAGCTGCTCAACGACGGCGTCAAGAACGCCCGGGACTTCGACCACACCGGCAAGATCATGCAGTTCGAGGTCGGGCGCGGCGTCACGAGCTTCGACGGCAACCTGTCCCCCAACGCCCTGGGCGCCGCCCACCCGGTGATGACGCTCAAGGCCGCCGACCGGTCGGCGGTCCGGCGGATGGAGCTGCACCGGAGCAACGGGCTGTGGAAGATCAACGACCAGACGTGGGACGACGTCGTCCGGTCCAACTACGAGCGGGTCTTCGCCACCGTCCCGCGGGACGCCATCGAGATCTGGGACGTCGAGAACACGTCCACCGGCTGGTTCCACCCGCTGCACGTCCACCTCGTCGACTTCCGGGTGCTCAGCCGCAGCATCAACGGGGTCAGCCAGCCGCCGCGGCCGGAGGAGCGCGGACCCAAGGACGTCGTCTACGTGGGCGAGGAGGAGACGGTCCGCCTGCTCATGCGCTTCGAGCACGAGGACGGCCGCTACATGATCCACTGCCACAACCTGTCGCACGAGGACCACGACATGATGATCCAGTACCAGGTGGGTCATCACGACATCGACTGCGACTCGATCAACACCGAACCGCCCAGGCCGCTGCCCGCGCCCCCGCTGGTGCCGCAGGAGCCGGCGGCTCCGGAGCCCACCGTCACCGAGCCGACGAGCACGACGGAGCCGGAGAGCACGGCGGAGCCGTCGCCCACCACCACCGCGCCGGCTTCGGAGACCACCTCGGCCCCGACGACCACCGCGCCCACCTCGACGGCCGCACCCACCACCAGCACACCGACCACCACCGCCACGACCACCACCACGCCGACCCCGACGGGCGCACCGTGAGCACGCCGCCGGCCACCGCGGTGCACATGACCGTCCCCGCGGCGACCGCGCCGCACGCCGACCGGACCGTCGCCCGCTGGCTCGGGACGGGCGCGCTCGGGGCCGGGGTGGCCGGCGGGCTGCACCTGGTCGTCGGGGTGGACCACCTCGAGGCCGGGGAGCTGGCGGTCGGGTTCTTCCTGCTCGTGGGGCTCGCGCAGCTGGGCCTGGCCGCCTGGCTGCTCCTCAGCAGCTGGTCGGGCCTCCGGCCGGGACTGCGCGTGGTCACCCTCGCCCTGGGCGGCACCGCAGCGCTGATCGGGCTGTACTTCGTCGCCCACACCACCAGCCTGTTCGACGCCTTCGCGGTGGCCGACGGCGCGCACGGCGGCGGGCACGGCGAGGCGACGCACCTGCCGGGCATCGACCCCGTGACCGGGGTGGACCTCTCGGACGGCGTGGCGATCCGGTCCCCGGGCCCGGTCGCCATGGCCGGCGAGATCGCCCCCGCCCGGCACGCACCCGGCCTGCTCGGCCCGGTCACCGTCGCCGCCGAACTGCTCCTGGTCGCCGCGCTGGCCGCGCTCCAGCCGGCCGCCTGGCGGCGGCGCACGGTCGACGCACTGCTCGCCCTCGGCGTCCTCGCCTGGGCGCTGTGGTTCACCGGCGTCCTGGCGTAGCTGCCCCTCCCCGTCCCGACGTCTTCCCTCCCGACGTCCCCGTCCCCCGGCGTCCACGCCGCCACGCCGGCACCGCCGTGGTGCCGGTGGACCGCACGAGCCCCACGGAGCACCTGATGACCCCTCCCGTCCGACGCCGGACCGCACCCCCGCGGAGCGGCAGCCGACCACCGCATCGCCGCTACCGCCGGCCCGTGCTGCTCGCCGTCGCGGCGCTCCTGCTGCCGGTGGGCCTGGCGCCGTCGTCCCTGGCGGCCGACGAGATCACCGTGCCCAACCCCGGGCACCTGGTGAAGGCGGGGCCGGTGAACCCGGCGCACGGCTTCCCGGCCTGGTACGAGGACAGCGCCGGACGGCGGCTGGAGCCGTGCGTCGACCACCAGAACCCGCTGTGCGACATCCCGGCCGACCACGTGCCGAACCCGTCGGCGCCCCTGTCGTTCCCGACCAACTTCCCGTCCGAGGTCTTCTACCAGCTCGTGTCGGCGGAGCTCCCCCTGCGCGGCGGCGGGGAGGCCACGCTCACCCTCGGCCTGGAGGGCGCCTGGATGAACGAGGAGGTCGAGCCCGGCGACCAGACGGTGTTCGCCCGCATCCGGGTGGACGTCGACGACGCCGCCCCCGGCACGACCTACCGGTTCCAGCACCCGTTCGGCACGCTCACCGTCGACACCGACGCGCGCGGCCGTGGCCGGTTCGTCCAGGACGTCACCCCGGCGCTGAACAACTTCGACACCCCGCTGGCCGGGAACTTCGGGCCGTTCCTGCGCTGGCGGCCGGGCGTGCTGCCCAACCCGCCGGCCGGCTACCTCGGGAATCCCGCGGTGCTGCACCAGGTGACCGGCAGCCCGATGAACTACAACAGGTTCACCGCCTGGCAGGGCACCCTGCAGGAGGGCACCACCGACCTGTTCAGCGTCTCCGGCAAGGTCGCGACCAACACCGGTCTCACCGTCGACCGCGCCGCGGTCAACGGAGGCTTCCTCGACGTGTTCGCGACCAGCAGGGGCACGCAGCTGGAGGTCACCGGCCAGGACGGCCGCTTCGCCGCCACCCCGATGGTGCACGACCCGGGCAGCGAGCGGCACTACGCCCGCATCGCGCTGCAGCCCGGCGCTGCCCTGCCGACCGAGGTCACCGTGCGCAACCTCGGCGACAACCCGGTCAGCAGCAAGACCTACCGGATCAACGGGGTGACGGTGAGCCAGGCCAGCTACGACGGCACGAGCCTCACCGTGGCGGCCACCGCCGTCGCCCCGGCGACGTACCCGCTGGAGGTCGTCGGCCTGCGGAGCGCCGGTGCCGCGGTGATGCTCACCTCCGCCGCCCCGGTGACGGTCCCGAGCGCGGCGCCGCCGGCGACGGTGACCGTCAAGGACGGCGCCGGGACCACGGCCACCCTCCCGGTCACCGTCCTGGGTGGCGCGGCCACCCCGCCGGGCTCGGGTGGAGGAGGTGGCGGCACCACCCCCGACCCGGCCGCCCTGCCCGGCGCGCCGACCGGCGTCGAGGCCACTCCCGGGGACGGGCAGGTGACGGTCACCTGGACCGCACCCGCCCACCTCGGGACCACGCCGCTGGTCCGCTACCTGGTGACCGCGGTCGATCCGGCCGGCACCGTCTTCCGGGCGACCGCCGCGCCGGATGCGACGCAGGCCGTGGTCACGGGCCTACTCAACGGTGAGCGGCACACGGTCCGGGTGCGCGCGGTGAACGGCGCCGGGGCGGGCGCGCCGTCCGCACCGGTGTACGTGACCCCGGCGGCGCCGTGACCGGTACCGCGCGGGACACCCGCTGACCCCGAGGGCCCGGCACCGCCAGTGCCGGGCCCTCGGACACATGCCCCGACACGCCTCCAGGAGGGCAAGCACCCATGACCGCGGACCGCGAGGCCCTGCTCCGCTCGCTCTACGCGGCGTTCAACGCGCGCGACATCGACACGGTGCTGGCGGCGATGGGCCCGACGTCGACTGGCCCAACGGCTGGGAGGGCGGCCGGGTGGTGGGCACGACGCCGTCCGCCGCTACTGGGAGCGCCAGTGGGCCGGCATCCGCCCGAACGTCCGGGCCACCAGCATCTCCGAGCGCGCCGACGGCACCGTCGAGGTCGGCGTCCGGCAGGTGGTCCGGGATCCGAGCGGGATCGTGCTGGATCGCTCCGACGTCCGCCACGTCTACGCCTTCGACGGCGGCCGGGTGCGCCACATGGACGTCGAGACCTAGGACGGGCCGGGACGACGGCGGCCCGGTGCCCGCGGTGCGGCACCGGACCGGCCGTGGCTCGTCAGCGCGTGCGGCGGCCGCTCAGCCGGCTGAACAGCCGCTTCAGCAGGTTCGCCTTGATCAATCCGGACACGAGTCCCATGACGGTTCCTCCTCGGTGAGCTGATCCGACGGCCCCGGCCATACCCCCCTCACCCGGAGACATGTACGGATGGCGTGGCCGGGGGCCGGGCGGCGGAACGGGGCCGCCCGCCGGGACCGCCGGCCCGATGGTGCAGAGTCGGCCCTCACCGAGCACGCCGGACGGCACGGACGTCCGTCCCCCAGCAGATCGCGAGCAGACCATGCAGGAGAGGGTGTCGCCCGCCCCGGCGAGTGCGGCCGGGCCGGCGACGAACTGGGCGGGGAACGTCGCCTACCGGGCGGCGCGGCTGCACCGGCCGACCAGCGTCGCCGAACTCCAGGAGATCGTGGCCGGGAGCCGGCGGGTCAAGGCGCTCGGTTCCCGGCACTGCTTCAACGACATCGCCGACACCACCGCCGACCTGGTGACCCTCGAGGGGCTGCCCGGGGACGTCGAGCTCGAGCGGTCCCCGGACGGCGTGGGCGGGATCGCCTGGGTCCCGGGGGGCGCGCGGTACAGCGAGCTGGTGCCGCGCCTGGCCGAGCACGGCTCCGCCCTGCACAACCTCGCCTCGCTGCCGCACATCACCGTCGCGGGGGCCACGGCCACCGGCACGCACGGTTCGGGCAACCGCAACGGCTCACTGAGCACCGCCGTGGCCGGCCTGGAGATGGTCCGCTCCGACGGCGAGCTCGTCACCCTGGCGCCCGGGGACCCGGAGTTCGCCGGCGCCGTCGTCCACCTCGGCGCGCTCGGCGTCGTGACGCGGATCGGGCTCCGGTTCCAGCCGGCGTTCCAGGTCCGCACCAACGTCTACGTCGGGCTCACCTGGGACCGGCTGTTCGCCGACTTCGACGCGGTCGCGGACGCCGCCTACAGCGTGAGCGTGTTCACCGACTGGCACGAGGTGACCCAGGTGTGGGTGAAGGCGCGCACCGACGAGCACGACGTCGCGCCCGAGGAGTTCTTCGGCGCCCGGTCCGCCACGGTCCCGACCCACATGCTGCCGGGCACGCCGGTCGAGAACCTCACCGACCAGCTGGGGCTGCCCGGCGAGTGGCACGAGCGGCTGCCGCACTTCCGCACCGGGTTCACCCCCAGCAACGGCGACGAGCTGCAGACCGAGTACTTCGTCCCCCGACGGCACGCACGGCACGCCTGCGACGCGCTGCGCGCCCTCGCTCCGAGGATCGCCCCGCTGCTCCAGGTCAGCGAGCTCCGCACCGTGGCCGCGGACGACCTGTGGCTCAGCCCCGCGCAGGGCGACGACGTCCTGGCGCTGCACTTCACCTGGCTCCCGGAGGAGGCGCAGGTGCGCGCCCTGCTACCCGTGATCGAGCAGGCGCTGCGTCCGTTCGGTGCCCGTCCGCACTGGGGGAAGCTGTTCACCACCGACGCCGACGAGCTCGCCGGGCTCTATCCCCGGATGCCGGACTTCCGGGAGCTCGTCCGCCGCGCCGACCCGCGCGGGGCCTTCCGCAACGACTACCTCGACCGGACCGTCGCCGCCTTCGGCTGACCGCGCCGGCGGGCCGCCGCCGAGGTCAGCCCACGGCCAGGGGCGAGGTCTCCTCGGAGGTGGCCGCCTGCCGCCGCGGGACCGTCGGGAGGAGCGCGTCGAGCAACCGGTCGTCGAGCAGGCAGCGTTCGCCGGAGACGACGACGGTCGCGGCCCACTCCGACAGGCCGGTGCCGCGGTACTCCGCGCCCCGGGCCGGCCCCTCCACCCGCAACGTCGACCAGTCCGGGTCCGCGCCCGCGGCAGCGGCCATCACGCGGAGCTGGCCCCGCAGACCGGCGGTCACCCGGTCCCGGTCGTCGAACGGCAGAGCTGCTGCGGCGCGGTACATCACAGGAGAGGTCCGTGCCCGTTCTCCGGCGAGCCACACGGCAGCCGCCCGGATCGTGACCGGATCGACTCCTTGCCCGGGCGCCCGCCACCGCGGGCGACCGGGCGGCGTCATCCGGGTGACCGGTCCCGCGCGGCCCGGAGGTGGCCCCCCGTGGCCTCGGCCAGGGAGACGGCGTCCACGGCGACCGTCACGATGGTGGCGCCCTCGGCGGCGTAGCCCGCCGCCTCCTCGCCGCTGCGGGCGTGGACGCCCACGGGGACGCCGGCGGCACGGGCCCGGGCGATGATCGACGACAGGACGCCGCGCAGTTCGGCCCGGTGGCCGTCGCCGGTCAGCTCCAGGGACAGCGCCAGATCGCCGGGGCCGACGTAGACCCCGTCCAGGCCCTCGAGGGCGAGCACGGCGTCGAGATCGGCGAGCATGGACGCCGCCTCCACCATCACGATCATCAGCGGCTCGTCCGCACCGCCGGAGAGCCGGCCGATGGACCGCCCACCAGCGGGCGCGTACCGGCAGGCGGCGACGACCTCGCGGGCGTGATCGGCGTCCCGGACGTTGGGCACGATCACGCCGCGGGCGCCCAGGTCCAACGGCCGGCCGACGTCGGGGAACAGCGCGCTGCGGGTGCGCACCAGCGGCACCGACCCCGCCGCCGTGATGGCCGCCGCCGTCCCCGGCAGCCCGCCCTCCGCCGTGGCCCCGTGCTGCAGGTCGACCACGACGAAGTCGGCGCCGGTCCGCGCCAGCACTTCGCCGGTCACCGCACCGGGGAGCATGTTCCACAGGCCGTGGCACGGCTCCCCCCGCGCCCACCGCTGCCGCAGCTCCACCTCGCCGATCGCCATCCCGATTCCCTCTCCGCCGACACCGCCCGACCCGCCGCGGCCAGGGCGATCCTGCGCGGACGGTGCGCCCGGCGCCACCGCGGCACCGCCGCGCGGCACGGCCGGCGGGGGCAACCGTTGCGCCGCTGACCTACCGCGCCGCCAGCGCGTCGGTGAGCAGGGCGACGAGCGCCTCCAGCTGCACGTCCGCCGACGACGAGACCTCCTCGTCCGATCCGTCGAGCGCCCGGGCGGCGAGCCCCGCCTTGCTGTCGATGAGCTCGGCGATCCGGGCGTCGATGGTCTGCGCGGCGATGATCCGCCAGGCGGTCACCGGCTCGGTCTGACCGATCCGGTGGCTGCGGTCGATGGCCTGGGTCTGCTCGGCGTCGGTCCAGGACAGCTCGGCGAGCACCAGGTTGGAGGCGACCTGCAGGTTGAGGCCCACCCCGGCCGCGACGAGCGAGCAGACCGCGACGGCGACGTCCGGGTCGTTGACGAAGGCGTCGATGTTCTTCTGCCGCGAGGACGGCGTCTGGTCGCCCCGGATCGAGGCGTACCGCACCCCCTGGCGGGTAAACGTCTCCTCCGCGGCGTCCATGACGTCGACGTGCTTGGCGAAGAAGACCACCTTCCCGGCGCTGCGGGCCAGCTGCGCCGCGTAGTCCGCGGCGAGGCCGGCCTTCGCCCGGCCGATGCGCCGCATCATGCCGAACACGTTCTCGCCGGCCGTGGCGGTGGTGGCCTCCTTCAGCTCCCACCGGGCCACCTGGCGCACGAGGTCGGCGTCGATGCCCTCGCCGACGTCGTCGGACGAGCGGTTGGCCAGCGCGGTCTCGTACCGCGTCACCATGCGGCGGGCGAGCTCCTGCTCCGCCGCGCGGATCGACCGGCCGACGGCCCCGTCCAGCTCCACCGGGAGGTCGGCGATGCGGCGCGCGGGGATGTCGGCGGCCACGTCGACCTTGCGGCGCCGGACGATGCCCATGTCGACGACGCACCGGCGGGCGGCCGGGTAGAAGCCGGGATCTGCCGGGGTCAGCCCGGTGTCCTCGAGGGCGTCCAGCAGCTCGCCGCGCGGGCCCGACTCGTCGATCCAGCCGAGGAACTGCCAGATGGCGCGGAAGTCGTCGATGTCGTTGATCAGCGGCGTGCCGGTGAGGGCCATGAGCAGCGGGCGCACGGTGCGGGACCGGAGACGCTCGGCGAGCTCGAGCACGTTCCGCGAGCGCTGCGAGGACTTGTTCTTGATGAAGTGCGCCTCGTCGACGACCATCCCGCGGAACCCGAAGTCGCCGATCCAGCCCGCGTGCCGGTCGAGCACCTCGTAGTTGACGATGACGATGTCGGCGAAGCCGTCGATGGTCTCGCCGTCACCCTGCACGACCGTGGCCGCGCGCTGCGGCGTCCAGAGCCCCGCCTCGCGCGCCCAGTTGGTCTTGACGACGCTCGGTACCACCACCAGGAGCGGATAGGCGTCCGCGGCCTCGGCGGCGAGCAGCGCCTGCGCGGTCTTGCCCAGGCCCGGCTCGTCGGCGAGCAGGAACGTCCGGTGCCCGGCGGCGGCAGCCGCGACGAGCTGCGCCTGGTGCGGCATCAGCTCCAGGTCCTTCGGGACCGGCAGCCAGGCCGGCGTGGGCAGCGGCATGCACGCGGCGTCACCGCTCCCGGCGCGCTCGAAGGAGCTGAGCAGCGGGCCGAGCAGCTCCCAGCCGGCCAGCCGGCGCGGGCGGACGGGGCGCTGCGGAGCGGCGGAGAAGTCGGGCGCGAGGAAGGGGTTGGCCAGCTGCCGGGAGACCACCGACTGCGGCACGACCCGGCGCTCGGGGACGGCGGGGGTGTCGGCCACGGGCTCCGGCGCCGGCGCCTCCTCGGGGGCCGGCTCTATGCCGGCGTCCTTCAACAGCTCCCGACGCAGCGCCCGGGCCGCGTCCGAGGTGACGGCGTCCTCCGAGAGCAGCGCCAGCAGCCCGGCGTCGCGCACGGCGGTCGTGGCGAGGATGGTGGCCACGCCGTCCAGCCGCTTGAGCTGCTCGGCCCGGTGCGACTCGCTGACGGTCGCGTCGTCCCGCACGCGGGCGCGCTCCTCGCGCAGCATCAGCGCCACGGCCTGGAACTTCGTCCGCACCGACGGCGTCACGCGGCTGCGCTGGGCGGCGGCCTCCACCTCGCGGACGGTGCGGGCGAGCACGCCGATGACGTCACCGTCCCGGACGCGTCGCTGGCTCCGCGGAGCGGTGCGGCGAGTGCCCGTCCGGGACTGGCCTCGTCGAGCCACGTACTCCTCCTTCGCAGCGCCCGGCGTTGTTGCCGCAGCGCGGTACCGCCCCCCGGACCCGCGGTCGGGCGGCCGGTGTCCCCGGAAGCGCGCTCGCGGCCGCTCGAGACGCGGCGCGGTCCTCCGGACCGGCGACGACCCGGCACCGCACGGCGGCCCACCCGAGGGGCGGCCCGGCCACCGGTCGACGACCGGGGCGGCTGATCAGGGACGACGTCGCCGCGCGGGCGAGGGCGCGCCCCGGGGTCGGTACGCCACGATGCTAGCCCCTGAGGGCGCGACGCGACGGACGGCGCCCGGATGGGCTTTCCGGGCCGCGGCCGGAACAGGTCCGGGCGGGCCTGCGCTGCAGCGGTCGTGATCGACGTGCGGCTCTCCCTGCTGGACCGGTCCCGCACCCGGATCGGGGAACCCGACACCGCCGCGCTGGACGGCACCGCCGGCCGCGCCGCCGACGCCGAGCGGCTCGGGTTCGACGGGTTCTGGGTGGCCGAGCACCACGGCGTGCCCGGGATCGCCGGCGCCGCCCCGGCGGTGCTGCTGGCCGTCCTCGCCGGCCGGACGGCGACCATCCGGCTGGGCTCGGCCGGCGTGATGCTGCCGCACCACCAGCCGCTCGTGGTGGCCGAGCAGTTCGCCACCCTGTCCGCCGTCGCGCCCGGCCGGATCGACCTCGGGCTGGGCCGCTCCCCCGGCTTCACCGCGCCGGTGCGCCGCGCGCTGCGCGAGACCGACCGCGACTTCGCCGCCGACCTCGCCGAGCTGCGGGCGTTCCTCACCGGGACGGCGGAGATCACCGTGCACCCGCAGCCGGCCGGCCCGGTGCCGATGCACGTGCTCGCCACCGGGCGCGGGCTGGAGGTGGCCGCCGCGCTCGGGCTGCCGGTGATCGTCGGAGGGCCGCTGCTGGGCGTGGGCGGCGATCCGGAGCCCGGGCTGACCGCTCTGGCCGGCTACCGGCGCGCGTTCCGGCCGTCGCCGCAGCACCCGGAACCGCGGGTGGCGATCAGCCTGGACGTGCTCGTCGCCGACACCGCCGCGGAGGCAGCCGCGCTGCTGCTGCCGGAGGCGTGGGCGATGGCCCGGGCCCGCACCACGGGCTCGTTCCCGGCGCTGGAACCGGTCGCCGCCGTGCGGACCGCCCAGCGCACACCCCGCCAGCAGGAGTACCTCGACCGGACCGCGGCGGCCGCGATCGCCGGCACCCCGGCGCAGGTGGCGGCGCGCCTCGCCGAGCTGCTCGAGCGCACCGGGGCCGCGGAGCTGGTCGCCAGCAGCAGCACCTTCGACCGGACCGCGCTGGCCGCCTCGGACGCGGCGCTGGCCGCGCTGTTCGGCCGGGGCTAGCCCGATCCGGGGGTCAGCCGCCGACGGTCTGCTGCAGGTCACCGCGCGGCGCCACCCGCAGCGCCCGGAAGGGCAGCCCCTCGGCTCCCGGCTCGGCCCAGTCGAGCTCGACGGTCTGGCCGGCCCGGAGCTCACCCGATGCCGAGGTGCCCGGCTCGACCACCGCCGCATCGGCCCAGCAGCCGCCCGGCAGCTCCGGGGCCTCGATGAGCGCACCGCGGCGGTCGTCGTCCCACCGGACCACCGTGCCGAAGGTGGTGCCGCCGTGGGTCATGCCCCCGAGACTGCGCCGTCGCCGCCCGGGCTGCAAGCCCGCGCCGCGCGGCCCGCCGTCAGGGCCGGCGCCGGCGTCGAGCGCCCCGGTCCGCTGTCGCGCGGTCGTCCTCCTGCCGCTGCGTGACCGCGATCCACTCGTCGATGGTCTGCCACCAGGAGTACAGCCACTCGGTGCGCTCGGTCTCCCCGCGCGGCACCTCGGCGGCGGGGACGAACCACCAGCGCAGGTGCAGGGTCTTGTCCGTCGGGAGGTGCCGCCACAGGTCCCGCACCGTGCTGAGGTGCTCCAGCCCGGTGTGCGCCACGAAGACCACGTCGGCGTGCGGAGCCGCGCGCAGCGCCGCCCCCACCCCGGCCGGGCGCGGCGGCAGGACGTGCTGCATGGCCTCCGCCCGGCGCACCGCCTGCAGCAGCCCCCGGTCGCGGAGCCGCTGGATCGCCCGCACCCGGCGGCGCGGGGTGGCGTTCGCCCCCTCCGGGAAGATGAGCAGCGCGTCCTCCTCCCCCAGGTCGCGGGCGAGGTCCGCGATCGCCTCGGTCGAGCCCGCCCCCGCCGTCACGAAGTGGTTGGGCAGCCGGTTGAGGTAGACGTCGAGCAGCGGGTCCAGCTGCAGCACGTCCTTCAGCACGATCCGCGGCCGGCGCAGGTGGTCGCGGTCCATGAGCGTGTGGACCAGCAGGAACGAGTCCCCGGGCCCCGCGTGCCGGGACAGCACCACCATGGCGTTCGTCGAGCCCGGCTGCCCGTCGTCCAGGGGCGACCAGGACGCGCCGTCGGTGACCAGCCGCAGCGCGAACAGCCGCCGCGCCGCCCGCATCAGCACGTCCAGCAGCAGCCGCAGCACGGTGTAGTGGGCCGCCCGGTACGCCGCGGTGTGCGCCCGGCGGCCGAAGCCGGCGAACACCCACAGCACCCCGGCCGCGGCGAGCCCCGTGACCTGCAGCACCAGGTAGACCAGCGTGAAGCACAGCAGCCGGAGCGCCTGCCAGCGCCCCGGCAGCCAGGCGGAGACGACGGCCGCCACGAGCACCAGCACCGGCAGCAGGGCGACCGCGCCCACCAGCGCACCGATCAGGAGCGGTCCGGTGAGCCGGCGCACGCGCCGGGGCGGCAGCACCTCACGCCCCGCTCTCGGCCGCGCCGGGCCGGTCCAGGTGCGCGCCCGCGGCGGCGTGCGCCCGGTCGATCCGGTCGGTCACGCCCGAGAAGTCGCGGTAGCGCAGGCTCCGCAGGTCGCCGGCGGACGGCTCGGCCTGCTCGCCGGAGGGCAGCACGTGCACGGTCACCCCCTCGGGCAGCGCGGCCAGGTCGGCGGCGAACCGGTGCCGCCGGGCGATCTCGAAGGCGACCAGCGCGACCTCCCACGGCCGGGTCGGCGGACGCAGCGGGCGGTCGATCCGCCCGACGTGCAGCACGTAGATCGTGTCGGCTCCCAGCGCCACGGCCCGGCCGACCGGGATGCTGTGCACTAGGCCCCCGTCGAGGTAGTGCTCGCCGTCGAGCTCCACCGGCGGCAGCAGCCCGGGCACCGCGCAGGACGCGAGCACCGCCTCGACCAGCGCACCGTCGGTGAACCAGTGCTCGGCGGCCCGCTCGATGCTGGCCGCCACGCACTGGAACGGCACCTCCAGCTCACCGAAGGTGTGCACCGGCAGGTGCTCGGCGAGCAGGTCCCGCAGGGGCTCCCGCGCGTGCACGTGCGTCCGGGTGCGCACCAGGGTGCCGACGCGGGACAGCATCGATCCGGCGAAGACACCGCGGGAGGTGAGGTCGGCCCACACCTCCCGCAACCGCGCCACTCCTCCGGGCGTCGGATCGGCGGCGACCAGCGCCCCGTTGATGGCGCCCACGGACGTGCCCACGACCAGGTCGGGCCGGATCCCGCGCTCGAACAGGGCCCCGAGCATGCCGACCTCGGCCGCACCCAGCACGCCCCCACCACCGAGGACGAACGCCGTGCCCCCGCGTCGGCGCGGCTCTCCTGTCGACGTCATGGGCACATCGTGCCAACCCGTGCCGGCACCGGCGGACCGGGCAGCGACCTGGGCGACGGTGCCCGAGGCGCTGCGCCGGCGGGCGTGCGCTGGTTGACTCGACGGATGGTCGAACCACTGCCGGAGCCCACCCCGGAACTCGATCCGGAGCAGCCCGTCCCCGACGATCCCGGCGAGCTGCTCCCCGACACCCCCGAGACCCTGCCGCCCCCGCCCATCGAGACGACGCCGGACGATCCCGGCGGCGATCCCGGCGGCGTGCCCGAGCCGGCCTGACGCCGCGCCGGGCGGACGAGCGAGACGGGAGACGACGCACATGTGGGCCCAGCGGCTGAGCGGACCCTTCAGCTTCGAACGGGTGGAGATCGACGCCCCGCGCACCGACCGGCTCCCCGACGGGCAGGTCATCCTCGCCCCGCGGGCCGGCGGCATCTGCGGCAGCGACCTGCCCTTCTTCAAGGGCGCGCCGTTCGTGCACGCCGCCAGCCGGGGGACCCCGACGTCCCCGGCTCCCGGGTTCCCGCTGCACGAGGTCGTCGGCGAGGTCGTCGCCAGCCGGCACCCGGCGCACTCGGCGGGCGACCTCGTCGTCGGCTGGGCGTCGTCCTTCGACGGGCTGGCGGAGCTGGTGGTGACCGACGGCGAGGGCCTGGCCGGCTACGACACCGCCATGGCGCCGACCACCGCGGTGATGCTGCAGCCGCTGGCCTGCGTGCTGTACGCGGTCGAGCAGCTCGGCGACGTGCGCGGCCGGACGGTCGCGGTCATCGGCCAGGGGCCCATCGGGCTGCTGTTCAGCCACGTGCTCAAGGCGCGCGGCGCCGGGCACGTCATCGGGGTGGACCGGGTCGACCGCAGCGCCGCCGCGGCGACCTTCGGCGTGGACGAGACCGTCACCGCGAGCGCCACCATGTGGGCGGCGACCCTGGCCGAGGCCGACCGCCCCTCCGCCGTCGTCGAGGCGGTGGGCCACCAGGTGACCACGCTCGAGGACTGCCTGCAGTGCGCCGCCCCGGGTGGGCAGGTGCTCTACTTCGGCATTCCCGACGACCCGGTCTACCCGCTGGACATGCTGACGTTCCTGCGGAAGAGCCTGGTCCTGCGCGCCGGGGTCACGCTGGAGCGGCGCCGGGTGCTCCGGGACGCCGGGAGCTACCTCGCCGAGCACCCCGCGCTCCGGGATGCCTACGTGACCGACGTGCACCCCGTCGACGACGTCCAGGCCGCGTTCGCCCAGGCCGTCCAGCCCCGCCCCGGCCAGTACAAGATCGCGCTCGACCTGGGGTGACGGCCGCCGGTGCCGCCCGGGCTCAGGCGGCGCCGACGACCACGGTCGCGACCTCGATCCGCCCCGCGCGCGGGCCCGGGCGCCAGCTCGGCGCGGTGCAGACGAACAGGGTCCGGCCGTCGTCGCCACCGAGCGCGCAGGCGTAGGACAGCGATCCGCTGCCCACGGCCACCCGGCCGGTCACCTCGCCGCCGTCCCGGACGCGCAGCACCTCGGGCGTGCGGGCGGTCGCGACCCACACCTGCCCCTCGGCGTCGAGGCAGATCCCGTCGGGGGCGACACCGGGGAGGTCGGCGAACACCCGCCGCCCGGACAGCGACCCGTCCGCGGCGACGTCGAAAGCGGTCAGCCGGGCCGCGTAGGTCTCGGCGACCACGAGCGTGCGACCGTCGGGGCTCAGCACCATCCCGTTGGGGAAGACGACGTCCTCGGCGGCCACGTGCACCGAGCCGTCGGGGTCCACCCGCAGCAGCGCAGTCGGCTCCGGGGCCGCACCGCCCTCGAGGTCGAAGCCGAAGCTGCTGACGTAGGCCCGGCCGGCGGCGTCGACCAGCAGGTCGTTGGCCCGGGAGCGGGTCGAGCCGGTGAGGTCGGCGTGCAGCCGGGGCACGTCCTCCCCCACCCGCAGCAGGGCCCGCCGGACCATGGAGACCACCAGCAGGTCGCCGCCGGGCAGCCAGCCGAGCCCGGACGGGCTGTCGTCCAGCTCCAAGGCCACCGACAGCCCGCCGTCCGGAGCGAGCCGGCGCACCACGCGGTCGTGGAAGTCGGAGAACCAGAGCCGGCCCTCGTGCCAGCGGGGCGCCTCGGGGAAGCCGAGGTCGTCGGCGAGGACGGTGGTCGTCGTCACCCGACGCACCGTAGCCGGGCTCACCCGACGGCGGCGTCCGGCGCCGGCTCGGCGGGACGGGGCAGCCGCCCCATCAGGAAGAACTCGGGGTTCGGTGCGATCCCGGCGAAGTGCGCCAGCCGGTTGGACAGGGCGAAGAACGAGGTGATCATGCCGACGTCCCAGACGTCGTCCTCGGTGAGGCCGTGCCCGGCGAGCTCGGCCAGGTCGTCCGCGGTCAGGGCAGCCGGGTCGGCGGCCAGCCGGGTGGCCACCGCGAGGACCGCGTGCATCCGCGGTGACAGCGGCGCCTTCCGCCAGTCGACGGCGACGTGGTCGGCGATGTGCGGGTCCTTGGTGCGGATGCGGGCGACCGCACCGTGCGCGACGACGCAGTACAGGCAGCTGTTGCCGGCGCTGGTGGCGACCACGATCAGCTCCCGGTCGGCCTTGGACAGCCCGGGCGTGTCCTTGTCCATCAGCGCGTCGTGCATCGCGAAGAACGCCCGTGCCTCGTCCGGACGCCAGGCCAGGGCGGCGAAGACGTTGGGCAGGAAGCCCGACTTCTCCTGGACCTCCGCGTAGCGCTCGGCGAGGTCGGCCGGCAGCTCGGCCGCCGGCCGGAGGGGGAAGCGGCTGATCGGGATCTGGGTCACCGCCCCACTCTGGCAGCGGCGCCCCCGTTGCGCACCGTCCCGCGCGCCGTCGACGTGCGCACGCCCCGTCCCCGTGGTGATCTGGACGCCAGGAGCGGCACCCCGCGCCGGCCACGCCCGGCGCGCCGGCGGACCGGGGAGGTCACGTGCGACGGGTCCATCTCGTGGCGACGGGCGGCACCATCGCGAGCCGGCAGGGCCCGGACGGCCTCGCGGCCACCACTCCCGCCGCCGAGCTGCTCGCCGCGTCCGGGTGCCCGGACGGCGTCGAGGTCACCGCGAGCGACCTGACCACCGTCGGCAGCTACGCGCTGTCGGGCGCCGACCTCCGGCGGCTGGTCGCGGAGGTGCGCCGGTGCCTGACCGACGAGGTCGACGGCGTCGTCGTCACCCACGGCACCGACACGATGGAGGAGTCGGCGTACCTCGCCGACCTGGTCCACGACGACCCGCGCCCGGTGGTGTTCACCGGCGCCCAGCGCCCGTTCGACTCCCCCGCTCCCGACGGGCCGGCCAACCTGGCCGCGGCCCTGCGGGTGGCCGCCGCGCCGGTGGCCCGGGACCTGGGCGTGCTGCTCTGCTTCGACGGGCTGGTCTTCCCGGCCCGCGGGGTGCGGAAGGTCGAGACGCTGCGCAGCGCCGCCTTCGGCGCGCCCGGAAGGGGCCCGGTGCTGCAGGTGGCGGACGGCCCCCCGGTCCTGCTGGGGCGCCCGGTGCGGCCGGCGCCATTGCCGCTCGACCTCGACCGGGAGCTGCCGCGCGTCGACGTCGTCCCGTGCTACCTGGGAGCCGACGCCGCGCTGCTGCGCGCCGCCGTCGCCGCCGGCGCGCAGGGCGTCGTGCTCGAGGCCTTCGGTGCGGGGAACGTCCCGCCCGACGTCGCGGCGGAGGCCGGCCGGCTCCTCGCCCGCGGCATCCCGGTGCTCGTCTGCTCCCGGGTGCCCTCCGGGCCGGTCGCCCCGCTCTACGCCGGCGGCGGCGCCGGGCTGGCCCGCGCCGGTGCCCTGTTCGGCGGCGACCTGAGCCCGTGGCAGGGCCGGCTGCTGCTGGCCGCAGCACTCGGCCTCGACCCCCGGAAGCCGCAGCGGCTGCTGGCCGACCGGCTCCCGCCCGGCACCGATCCGCCCACGTCCCAGGCCGCGCGCGGCCGGCAGGAGAGGAACGAGCACCGATGACCAAGGAGATCTTCGTGGCGTTCGGCGTCGACATCGACGCGGTCGCCGGCTGGCTGGGGTCCTACGGCGGGGAGGACTCGCCCGACGACATCTCGCGCGGGCTGTTCGCCGGCGAGGTCGGCGTGCCCCGCATCCTCGAGCTGTTCCGGCGCCACGGGCTCACCCAGACCTTCTTCTGGCCTGGGCACTCCATCGAGACCTTCCCGGAGCAGTTCGACGCCTGCGTCGCCGCCGGCCACGAGATCGGGGTGCACGGCTACAGCCACGAGAACCCGATCGCGATGAGCCGGGAGCAGGAGCAGGCGGTGCTCGACCGCTGCATCGGCCTCATCGAGGAGCGCGCCGGGCGCCGTCCCACCGGGTACGTGGCGCCGTGGTGGGAGTTCAGCCGGGTCACCAACGAGCTGCTGCTCGACCGCGGCATCACCTACGACCACTCGCTGATGCACCGGGACTTCGAGCCCTACTACGTGCGGGTGGGCGACAGCTGGACGAAGATCGACTACTCGCAGCCGGCGGAGAGCTGGATGAAGCCCCTGGTGCGCGGCGAGGAGACCGACCTCGTCGAGATCCCGGCGAACTGGTACCTGGACGACCTGCCGCCGATGATGTTCATCAAGTCCAGCCCGAACAGCCACGGGTTCGTCAGCCCCCGGGACATCGAGCAGTCGTGGCGGGACCAGTTCAACTGGGTGTACCGCGAGCAGGACTACGCCGTCTACACGATGACGATCCACCCCGACGTGTCCGGGCGGCCGCAGGTGCTCCTGGCGCTGGAACGGCTCATCGAGCACATCAACACCCACGACGGCGTCACCTGGGCCACCTTCGACCAGATCGCGCAGGACTTCCTCCGGCGCCGTCCCCGGACGGGCGGGGGTTCGTGAGGCCGGGGCGCGCCTGATGTGCGGCGCCTGCGGCACCGCCGCGGTCGCGTCCGCGGAGGACCTGCTCGCCGGGGCCGGCCCGGCGCAGCGGGCCGCGCGCGCGGCGGCGGCCGGCCGCCTGCTGACCGGCCGGCAGGTGCGGGTCTCGACCTGGCGCGGCGGCTACCTGGTCACGGCCGCGACCGGGCGGGCCCGGGTGGCCGCGGACCTCGACCAGCTGTGGGACGCCGTCGGGCTGCCGCGCGCGGCGCCCGGACGCGCCGCCGCCGGCGCCGGGTGGGCCTGGGCCGCGCTCCCGCCCGGGTGGGACCTCCAGGCCGCTGTGGTCTGGCTCTCCGCGGCCGTCCGCAGCGGCGAGGTGACCGGCACCGCCCTGCCCGACGGGCCGAGCGACCGGATCGGCGTCCGCGCGCCCGATCCCGGCCGGGCGCTCGCCGGCCTGCTCGCCTTCGCGTCGGGGGCCGGCCCGGCGGCCTGCCCGCCCGCGCCGTCGTCCGTCGCATCGGACGCGTCCGGCCGGAACGGCGCCTAGCCTCGCAGACGTGGGTTTCACCGTTCCCGACGCGCACCTGCTCGCGCTCGACGCGCACGACGGGCAGGTCGACGAGCACGGGGACGACCACTACCTCTCCCACCTGCGGCCGCTCGGCGCGGCGCTGCGCCCGTACGGTCCGGAGGCCGAGATGGCCGGCCTGCTCTCCGACATCGTCGGGTCCACCCGCGACCACCCCGATCCCGCCCGCCGCTACGACCTCGACCGGCTGCGCGCCCTGGGCGTCCCGGAAGTCGTCGTCGAGGCGGTGGACGCGGTCACCCGGCGCCCCGGCGAGCCCTACATGTCCGGGCTGGTCCGACGGGCCGCCGGCCATCCCCTCGGCCGGCTGGTCATGCTGGTCGGCAACAGCCGTGACCTCGCCGCCGGCGCCGCGCTGGCCGCGACCGATCCGGACAAGGCCCGCACCCTGCGCGAGGGCCGCTACCGCCCGGCGCGCCGGATCCTGCTCGCCGCCGAGGCCGCCGACCGGCAGCACGGGTGCCGCGTCCTCGTCTGACGCCGACGCGACGGCCCGGTTCCGGGCCCGGGGATCAGCCGGGGATGACGTCCAGCCGGATGGTCTCGGGCAGGCCGCGGAGCCGGTCGGTCACGTCCGAGCCGAGCGTCCCCCGCACGTCGGTGACCGCGTACCCGACCGTGCCGGTCGTGGTGAGCAGCTGCTGCTCGACGTTCAGCCCGCCCTCGGCGAGCACCCCGGCCAGGTGGGCGAGGGCGCCGGGCTGGTTGCGGTGCAGCAGCAGCAGGCGGGTGGCGCCGTCCAGCCGGGGCAGCTGCACCTCGGGGAGGTTCACCGACAGCCCGGTGACCCCGGCCCGCAGGTAGCCGACCAGCTTGCCGGCGACGAAGTCACCGATGTCCTGCTGCGCCTCCTCGGTGGAGCCGCCGATGTGCGGGGTGAGGATGACGTTGGGCAGCCCGCGCAGCTCGGACTCGAACGGGTCCCCGGGGCCGGCCGGCTCCTTCGGGAAGACGTCGACGGCCGCGCCGGCCAGGTGACCGCTGACGATGCGCTCCCGCAGCGCCCCGTGGTCGACCAGGAAGCCGCGGGAGAGGTTGAGGAAGATCGTGCCCCGCGGCATCAGCCCGAACTGGGTGTCCCCGAACATGCCGCTGTTGCCCGGGCGGCCGTCGACGTGCAGCGAGACGACGTCGGAGTCGGCGAGCAGCTCCTCGAGGGTGGCGCAGCGGCGGGCGTTGCCCAGCGCCAGCCGGTCGGCGGTGTCGAAGAAGCGCACGTGCATGCCGAGCGCCTCGGCCAGCACCGAGAGCTGGCTGCCGATCTTCCCGTACCCGACGATGCCCAGCCGCCGGCCGCGCAGCTCGTGGCTGCCCTTGGCGGACTTGCGCCACTGCCCGGCGTGCATGGCGTCGTCCTGGACGGTGAGCCGGCGGGTCAGCGCGATGATCTCCGCGACCGCGAGCTCGACCACGCTGCGGGTGTTGGAGAACGGCGCGTTGAAGACCGCGATCCCGCGCTCGGTGGCGGCCTTGAGGTCGATCTGGTTGGTGCCGATGCAGAAGGCACCGATCACCCGGAGGTCGGGGGCCTGCTCGAGCACCTCGGCGGTGACGTGCGTGCCCGAGCGCAGGCCGAGCACCTGCACGCCGGCCAGGCGGGCGGCCAGCTCCGCGCCGCCGAGGGCCCGGGCCTCCCGCTCGACCTCGATGCCGGAGATGTCGAGCACCTCGGCCGCAACCGGGTGGATCCCCTCGACCAGCAGTGCCTTCAGGTCGTTCACGCGTTCTCCCCTGCTCCTCCGCACCGACGTCCACGGCGCCTGCCCCGCCGGCCGTGCGGGACGGTCACCAGCATGCCTGCTCGCCCTGCGCGCCGACCGGCCGGGGATCAGTCCAGCAGCGGACGGACGTTCTCCGTCCACACGTCCCAGCCGACCCGGCCGATCAGCGCGGTGACCACCACGAGGAAGACCACCCGGATGAAGCCGCTCCCCCGGGCGGTCGCCGTCCGGGAGCCGAGGTAGCCGCCGAGCATGTTCGCCGCGCCCAGGACGATCCCCAGCCCCCAGAAGACCGCGCCGTGGGGGGCGAAGAACAGCAGCGCGCCCAGGTTCGTGGCGACGTTCACGATCTTGGCCTTCGCGCTGGCGTTGAGGAAGTCGTAGCCCAGCAGCGAGACCATCGCGAAGACCAGGAACGACCCGGTCCCGGGGCCGAGGATGCCGTCGTAGAACCCGATCACCGCCCCGACCAGCCCCGCGACGACGTGGTGCCGGCGCCCGCTGTGCCGCAGCGCCGTCACCTCCCCCAGGGACGGCCGCAGCAGGGTGAAGGTGGCGATGGCGATCAACGCGACGACGATGACCGGCTTGAACACCGACGCCGGCAGCGCCGCCGCGACCGACGCCCCGGCGAAGCTGCCGACCAGCGCGATCGCGGCCATGGGCAGCGCGGTGCGCAGGTCGGGGTGCACCCGGCGGTAGTAGGTGACCGCGCTGGTCGTGGTGCCGAAGATCGAGGCCAGCTTGTTGGCGGCCAGCGCCTGCACCGGGCTCATCCCCGGCACGAGCAGCAGCGCGGGGAGCTGGACGAGCCCGCCGCCGCCCACGACGGCGTCGATCCAGCCGGCCGTCAGCGCGGCGAGCAGGAGCAGCAGCAGGATGCCCGGGGTCAGCCCTTCGGGCAGCAGGTCGGCCGGGACGGCGTCCAGCATTCCGCCGACGACCTCCTCGTCCCCCGCCCGGGGCCGGGCGCCTGACGCAGAACGGTAGGGCCTGGGGTCAGGCGCGCGCGGACCCGGTCCCCCGGGACGCGGCGAGGCGCCGGTTGACCACCTCGACCTGCTCCGGCGAGCCGATCAGCTCACCGATCGCCTCCTGCTCGGCCTGCAGCCCCTCGGCCAGGTCCACCCGGCCCGCGAGGTCGACGAGCCGCTTGACGTGCCGGGTGGCGGTACGGCTGTGCCCGGCGATCTCCCGGGCCAGCGTTTCGGCCGCCGCGAGCGGGTCGTCGGCCAGCCGCGTGGCCAGGCCGAGGCGCACCGCCTCCGCGCCGTCGACCTTCCGGCCGGTCAGCGCCAGGTCCTTGGCGACGTCGCGGCCGACGAGCTCCGGGAGGAGCTGGGTGCCCATCATGTCCGGCACCAGCCCCCAGTGGACCTCCATCACCGCCAGCCGGGCGTCCGGGGCGACGATCCGGAGGTCGGCCCCGAGGGCGATCTGCAGCCCGCCGCCCAGCGCCACGCCGTGCACCGCGGCGATGACAGGGGCCGGCACGAGCGACCACACGTGCACCGCCTGCTGGGCCAGCGCCCGGGCCGCTCCGAGCGGCTCCCGGGGCGCGGCAGCCCCCGACCGGCGGCCGTCGCCCATCGCGGCGAACTGCGCGAAGTCCAGGCCGGCGCAGAAGGCGCGGCCGTTCCCGGCGAGCACCACGGCGCCGACGTCGTCGCGCGTCATGAGCTCGGTCCCCACGGCCACGAGCGCCTCGAACATGGCCGGGTCGAGCGCGTTGAGCTTCTCCGGCCGGTCGAGCCGCACGGAGGCGACCCCGTCGGCCACGTCGAGGGTCACGCGTCGGTCCTGGTCGCTCACGGCTGCCTCCGGGAAGTCCTCGACCGCTGCGTCGCGGCCGGGAGGCATGCTAGTGAGGGCCACGTCACAGCGGGGCACCCGTCCCGCCACAGCGGCGCACCCGTCCGCCACGGCCGGGCACCCGCCCCGCGCCCGGTCAGCCGGTGAACGCGCGGATCTCGGCCAGCCGGGCCGGGGTGACCGTCTTGAGCCGGGCGACGGCGCGGGCCAGCGGCACCAGCTCGATCTCGGTGCCGCGCAGGGCGACCATCTGGCCGGTGTGCCCCTCGTGCGCGGCGATCGTCGCGTGCAGGCCGAAGCGGGTGGCCAGCACCCGGTCGAAGGAGGTCGGCGTCCCGCCGCGCTGGACGTGGCCCAGCACGGTGGCCCGCACCTCCTTGCCGGTCCGCCGCTCGAGCTCCTCCCCCAACTGCTGGGTGACGCCGGTGAAGCGGCGGTGGCCGAACTCGTCGACGCCGCCCCGCCGGAAGGCCATCTGCCCGGGCAGCGGCTCGGCGCCCTCGGCGACGACACCGATGACGTGCGAGTCCCCACGTGCGAACCGCTCGCACACCAGCGAGACGACGTCGTCGACGTCGAAGGGCTGCTCGGGCACCAGGGTGAGGTGCGCCCCGGCGGCCAGGCCCGCGTGCAGCGCGATCCACCCGGCGTGCCGGCCCATGACCTCGACCAGCAGCACCCGCTGGTGGGACTCGGCGGTGGTGTGCAGCCGGTCGATGAGCTCGGTGGCGATGCTGACCGCGGTGTCGAAGCCGAAGGTCAGGTCGGTGCCGTCGATGTCGTTGTCGATGGTCTTGGGGATGCCCACCACCGGGACCCCCGCCTCCGACAGCAGGTGGGCCGCGGTCAGGGTGCCCTCGCCGCCGATCGGGATGAGCACGTCGATCCGGTGCTCGTCCAGGGTGCCGATCATCTCGTCGATGCCGGCGTTGAGCTTCTCCGGCGCGACGCGGGCCGAGCCCAGGGTGGTGCCACCGCGGGTCAGCAGCCCGTCGACGGCGGCGACGTCCAGCGGCGTCGTCCGGTCCTCCAGCAGCCCGCGCCAGCCGTCGCGGAAACCGACCACCTCGCTCCCGTAGTGGGCACCCGCGGTGCGGACGACGGAGCGGATCACGGCGTTGAGGCCGGGGCAGTCCCCGCCTCCGGTCAGTACTCCGATGCGCACCGGCTGGCTCCTCGCGGTCGTGGGCCGGGACACGGTCGACCATACGTCATGACGTCTAGACGACACGGTGACGCGCGGGCCCGCCGGACGGCCGTGCCGCCCACGGCGCGCGCCGGGACCGGAGCGTCAGCGGCCGGGGCGGAACGGGTTGCGGCCCGGGCGGAAGAGCGTCTCCTGGGTGAAGCTGGCGGCCAGCAGCCCGCTGGGGGTCGTGATCGAGCCGGTGTACCAGCCGCGCCCGCCGGAGACGGTGCGCGGGACCATGTCCATGAGCACCCAGTCGTCGAGCCGCGCGTGCCGGTGGAACCACACGGCGTGGTCCAGGCTCGGGCCCGGTGCGGCCTCGTCCTCGGGCAGGGCGGACAGCCCGGTGCCGATGTCGGACAGGTAGGTCAGGACGCAGGCGTGCACCAGCGGGTCGTCGGGCAGCGCGACCGTGGCCCGCGCCCAGAACCGGGTGGGCCAGTTCGCCGCGGGGAACGGCTGCGCCGGCCGGCGGGCCGCCATGGAGAACAGCCGCGGCAGGTCGAACGCGGGCAGCGCGTCGGGCGCCTCCACCGACGGCGTCTCCTGCACCTGCTGGTCGGGACCGGCTCCAGGGACCGCGAAGGAGGCGGACATGCTGAAGATGACCTCGCCGCCCTGGATGGCGACCACCCGGCGGGCCGAGAACGAGCCGCCGTCCCGGTCCCGGTCGACGCGGAAGATGGTCGGGCGGGCCGCGTCACCGCTGCGCAGGAAGTAGCCGTGCAGTGAGTGCGGCAGCCGGTCGGCGCCCACGGTCCGGCCGGCGGCGAACAGCGCCTGCGCGGCCACCTGCCCGCCGTACAGCGGGAACGGGTCGGTGAACAGCAGCGTGCTGCGGTAGAGGTCCCGGTCCAGCTCCTCCAGCGCCAGGACGTCGAGGACGCTGGGCTCCACCCCGGTTCGGTCCTGGCCGGTGCCGGCCGCCACGGTTCCCACGCCGGGACAGTAGCCGCAGGCTCCCCTGCGGCCGGCGAAAGGGCGAGGCCCGCGCCCCACCGACGGGTAACCCGGGGACCACGCCGCCACCTGCGGCTTCTTCGGGTCGGACAGCGGCCTGCGGACCACGGGCCCCCCTCATGCGGGGGAACTCACTCCGGGGTCGGGCGGCACGCCCGGCCGGCCGGACCCGACGCCCCCCGCCATGAGCGAGCAGTACTCGTCACTCGACCCCCGTGACGCCTTCGCGGAGCTGGCCCGGCTGAGCTTCCAGGACACCTCGATGGACGCGATGCTGCAGCGCATCGCGGAGCTGTCCAAGCAGGTCATCCCGGCCGTCGCGGAGGCGTCGGTCAGCGTCGTCGCCAACGACAAGGCCAGCACCGCCGCCTTCACCGGGGCCCTCGCCCTCGACCTCGACGAGTCGCAGTACGGCCGGGGTCACGGTCCCTGCATCGAGGCCGCCGTCGGCCAGGAGCCGCTGGAGATCCGCGACGCCCGCACGGAGAGCCGCTGGCCCGACTACGCCCGCACCTGCGTGGAGCGCGGCTCGCTCAGCTCCCTGTCCGTGCCGGTGCCGGTCCGGAACCCCGTGTTCGGCGCGCTCAACCTCTACGGGACCGACGCCGGCGCATTCGACGACGACGCGCGCGACACCGCCCGCGTCTTCACGTCCTACGCCGCCGTGGCCCTGCAGAACATGCACCTCTACGAGAGCGCCCGGGAGCTCGCCGAGGCCATCGTCGACGGCGTGCGCGACGACGGGCCGTCCGGCAGCTAGCCGGGGCAGGCGGGTTCCACCCGCCCGGTGAGCTGCGGCGCGAGGCGCCGGCGCCGGTCGACCGGCACCCCGGCACCACCGACGGGGCCGACCGGGAGCGGTGATCATCGGGCTCTGTACCGTCGTCCGCGCGCGTCGCCCGGCCGGACCCGGAGGGCGCCGTGCGGGCAGCACCCGCCCTCCCCACGCCCCGGGGACGACGGACCGGTCGGTACAGCGGTCGCCGGCGCGACCAGGAGCGGAGCAGCGATGAGCGAGCCACGGCGGAACGGCGACGGGCGCCCGCCCCGCAAGCGGACCCCCCGGATCGGCGAGGTCGTCCGGAGCTCGTGGATCACCCCGCACATGGTCCGCGTCGTGCTCGGCGGCGAGGGCCTGGCCGGCTTCCCCGAGGGCGAGTTCACCGACCGCTACGTGAAGCTCCTGTTCCCGCCCGTCGACGCTTCCTACGCCGTCCCCTACGACGTCGAGCAGGTGCGCGCCGAGCTGCCGGCCGACCAGTGGCCGGTCACCCGCACGTACACCGTGCGGGCCTGGGACGCGCTGGCCGGTGAGCTGACCATCGACTTCGTGCACCACGGCGACGAGGGGCTCGCCGGGCCCTGGGCCGCCGCGGCGCGCCCTGGCGACCGCATCCAGTTCATGGGGCCGGGCGGCGCCTACGCACCCCGGCCGGACGCCGACTGGCACCTGCTCGCCGGCGACGAGGCCGCGCTGCCCGCGATCGCCGCGACCCTCGACCGGCTGCCCGCCGGCGCACGCGCGCTGGTCTTCGTCGAGGTGGCCGGGCCGGAGGAGGAGCAGACCGACCTCGCCGTCGGGCCGGGCGTGGAGCTGCACTGGCTGCACCGCGACGGCGCCGAGCCGGGCGTGCTGCTGGTCGACGCCGTGCGGGCGCTCCCGCTGCCGGCCGGCAGCGGGCACGTCTTCGTGCACGGCGAGGCCTACGCCGTGCGGGAGCTGCGCCGGCACCTGAAGGCCGAGCGGGGTCTCGACCCGGACTGGACGTCGATCTCCGGGTACTGGCGGCGCGGTGACACCGAGGACCGCTGGCAGTCGGGCAAGCGGGAGTGGAACGCGGCCATCGAGGCCGAGGACGCCGTCGCCGGCTGACCGTCAGTCCCCGAGCGGCGGGGCGAGCTCCGCGGCGGCCGTCGCCTCCGCGCCGCCGACGACGGGGTGCACCACCCCGGCGCTCCCGCCGCCGCGGCGCTCTCCCTCCGCGGCGGCCAGCAGGAGGCCGCCGGGCAGGTACTCGATGCCCGTGGCCGCGCCGAGCTCCGCCACGACGGTGAACTCGTGCCCGAGGGCGGTGAGCGGCTCGCCGTACGCGTCGACGAACGCCGGCTCCGCGCTGACCGCGGCCGTGTTGCGCTGGCTGGCGCGCGGGGCGGCGATCGCCTCCGCCAGGTCCATGTTGCGGTCGATGCGGTTCACCAGCGTCTGCAGGACGGTCGTGATGATCGTGCTGCCGCCCGGCGAGCCGAGGGCCAGGACCGGCTCGCCGTCGTGCAGGACGATCGTCGGCGCCATGCTGCTGCGCGGGCGCTTCCCCGGGGCGGGCAGGTTCGGCTCGGGCCGGGTGGGGTCGGCGGCGGCGAACGTGAAGTCGGTCAGCTCGTTGTTCAGCAGGAACCCGCGGCCGGGCACCGTGATCCCGCTGCCCCCGGTCTGCTCGATGGTCAGCGTGTAGCTGGCGATGTTGCCGGCGGCGTCGCCGACCGTGAGGTGGGTCGTGGACGGACCCTCCGCGCCCTCCTCCGCCGTCGGACCCTCGCCGGCCGGGCACGGGGCGTACTCGCCGTCCGGGTCGCCCGCGGGGGTCGGCTTCGCCAGCACCGCATCCGGCGCGATGGCGCAGGCCCGCTCCGTGGCGAACCCGTCCGAGAGGAGCTCGGCCAGCGGCACCTGGTTGTACGCCGGGTCGCCGACGTAGGCGTTCCGGTCGGCGAACGCCAGCGCGCTCGCCTCCAGGTAGGCGTGCAGCACCGGCACCTCGGGCAGCGAGGCGAGCGGGAAGGGCTCCAGGATGTTCAGCGCCTCACCGACGGTCGAGCCGCCGCTGGACGGCGGGGCCATGCCGTAGACCTCGAGCCCCCGGTAGCCGACCCGGGTCGGCTCCCGGAGCGGCGCCTCGTAGAGCGCGAGGTCGACGGCCTCCAGCAGACCGGGCCGGACCTCCGCGACCCCCTCCGCCTCGGGCGGGTCCTGCACCGTCGCCACGATCTCCTCGGCCAGCTCCCCCGTGTAGAGCGGGTCCACCCCCTTGCCGGCCAGCAGCCGGTAGGTGTCGGCCAGGTCGGGGTTGCGGAACACCGATCCCACCTCGGGCAGGGCGCCGCCGGGGAGGAAGAGCTCGGCGGTCGGCGCGAACATGCGGAACCTCTCCTCGTTCTCCGCCGTCTGCTGCCGGAACGTCTCGTCGACGACGAAGCCCTCGTCGGCCAGCCGGGTCGCACCGCCGAGCGCGTCGGCCAGCGACCAGGTGCCGAACTCCTCCAACGCCGTCACCCAGGTGGCCGGGGTGCCCGGCGTGCCCACCGACAGACCGCTCGAGACGGCCTCGGCGAACGGGATCGGGTCGCCCGCCTCGTCGAGGAAGGCGTCCGCCCCCATGGCCAGCGGTGCGGTCTCCCGGCCGTCGATCGTGGTGACCTCTCCGGTGGCGGCGTCGTAGTAGACGAAGAAGCCGCCCCCGCCGATGCCCGCCGAGTACGGCTCCGTGACGCCCAGCGCGGCGGCCGTGGCCACCGCCGCGTCCGCAGCGTTGCCACCGGCGGCCAGGACGTCCAGCCCCACCCGGGTCGCGTCGGGGTCGACCGTGGCGACCGCGCCCCCGGTGCCCACGGCCAGCGCGCGCTTCTCCGGGGGCGCGCCGCCCGGAGCGTCGTGCGGGGCGGCGCTCGCGGGGCCGCCCGCCACGAGGGCGCCGCCGGCGAGCGCGGTCAGGGCCAGGAGGGTGGTACGCGGACGCGGCATGGGGGCTCCTCGGGCGTCATCGCTGCGCAGGAACCCATGGGACACCCGCGGAGCCCGGCGCGCCAGGCGGTCCGGCGTCCTCGTCCCGGGACGGGGACGTGGCGGCAGCCGTCACACAACCGTCGTGCCTGGTCGGGGCGCCGACGGGTAGCCGGGGACCATGGACTTCCCCACTCAGCTCAGCACCGCCTCTCGCGACGAGCTCCTGCGCCTGGCCCGGGAGCACGGGATCCCCGGCCGCAGCCGGATGGCCAAGGAGCAGTTGGTCGCCGAGCTGCGGCAGCGGGAGCAGCCGGAGCCGCCGGAGCCGCTGCACGAGACCGAGCAGCCCGGCGCAGACCGGCAGCAGATCAGCTCCCGGGTCGACGCGTTCCGCCGGCTCGCCGAGGCGCGGGCGGCCGGCGAGATGGTGTTGATCCCCCGCATGCTCACCGGCAACGACCGCCGGGTGCACGTGCGGGAGACCGTGCGCGAGGACCACGAGACCCGCATCGCGAACGGGGACCTGGAGGCCCGGGCGAAGTTCGACAAGCTCGCCGGCTCGGTCTTCCACTTCTTCCGGGGCACGAACCTGCTCTTCTACCGGGACCTGGTCGGCGAGGACGCCCGGCTGCCCACGGTGCTCGCGCTCGGTGACGTCCACCCGGGCAACTTCGGCGTGATGCCCAGCTCGGACAACGTGCCGATCTTCGGCGTCAACGACTTCGACGACGCCTACTACGCGCCGTTCACCTGGGACCTCAAGCGGGGCGCCGTCGGCTTCCTGCTGGGCGCGGCCGAGAAGTCCGGCTCCGGCCGGAAGAAGCAGCGGGCCATCGCGGAACGGTTCGTGCGCGGCTACGCGGCCGGCATCGCCTCCTACGCCGCCGACGGCCGGGAGCAGACCGAGCAGCTCCGGCTCGACAACGCGCCGCCCCTGATCCGGCGGCTGATCGCCGGCACGCTGGAGACCAGCCGCGCCGCCTGGCTGGCCGGTCTGCTGGACGAGACCCGGAGCGGCTTCCGGACCGACGAGGAACTGGTGCCGGTCAGCAGCCGCCGGCAGGAGTTCCAGGAGCTCGTCGACCGCTACGTGGCCGAGAACGAGGTGGCGGTGCCCGAGCGGGCCGGCGCGATGCGGGTCAAGGACGTCGCCGAGCGACGCGGCGCCGGCACCGCCTCGCTGGGCCTGACCCGGTACTACGTGCTCGTCGCCGGGGCGCGCGACGACGGGACCGACGACCTCCTCCTGGAGTTCAAGCGCGCCCGCCGCTCGGCCCTGTCCGGGCTGGTGCCCCCGTCGGGGTACGAGGTGGACGGCGAGGGCGACCGCATCCGGCACGCCCAGCGGGTGCACCTGGTCAGCGGGGACGTCTTCTACGGCAGCGTCGACATCGACGGCCGGAGCTTCATGGTGCGCGAGCGGGCACCGTTCCGCGACGACATCAGCCTCGGCTCGCTCTCGACCGGCGAGTGGAAGCAGTACGCGGAGATCTGCGGCCGGGTGCTGGCGCACACCCACGCGATGTCCGACGAGATCGGCAACGTCGACTACGACGTGGAGCCCGCCATCCTGGACGCGATCGGCAACCGGGACCTGTTCGTCGACGACATCCTGCGGTTCGCCGAGGAGGCGGCCGCCCGGGTGCGCCGGGACCACAAGCACTTCGTCGCCGACCACGCCCTGGGCGCCTTCCGGAGCGTCGACGTCGTCTACCGCTGACCGCGCTCCGGTGCGCGCTCGACGGAGCCCCCCGCGTGGTCCTGCGCGACGTCGCCGGGGAAGCCCTCCGCGTCGGCCGGCCGGGGCCGGGCGCCCTTCCGGAACGAGGCCTCCACGCGCTGGAAGCCCTTGTAGCGCTCGCTGCGCGCGTAACCGGTGTAGGCCCGGACGTCGGCCGCGGTGAGTTCCACGTCGTCGGTGAACGGGGTCAGCAGGGAGCGGGGGTAGAGCCGCCGGTGCCGGACGACGTTGATCTCCGCGGCCAGCACGACGACGAGCGCCTGCAGGTAGATCCAGACGACCAGGCCGAGGATGACGCCGAAGATCCCGTAGACGTCGCTGGACCGCGTCACGTAGGTGCCGAAGTAGTAGGTGCCCAGCACGTGCAGCAGCTCCCAGAGGACCGCCGCGATGACGGCGCCGACGGCGACGTTCCGCCAGTCCAGCCGGCGCGCGGTGAGCACCTGGTAGACCACCAGGAAGATCCCGACGTTGATCGTCAGGCTCGCCAGCGTGGCGGTCACCGTGACCACCGGGCCCGGCACCGGCAGGGCGCCGGAGAAGGTCTGCACGAAGGCGGTCAGCGCCGTCGACACCACCGCCCCGATCCCGAGGGCCAGCACGAGCAGCAGGCTGCGCAGCCGGGACAGCAGCGGATTGGGCTGGGCGAAGCGCGGCACGGCGTAGATGCGGTTGAGGGCCGCCTGCGCCGCCTGCATGACGCCCAGCCCGCCGTAGAGGCTGCCCAGGATGCCGATCCCCAGCGCGACACCGCTCCCTCGGAAGGTGCCGATGTTGTCCACCAGCACCGGTCCCAGCAGCGGGAAGTCCGACAGCGCGGACTCCAGGATCCGCTGCTGCAGCCCGGGGTCGTCCTGCAGGAGGAAGCCGAGCACCGAGGTCAGCATCAGCAGCAACGGGAACAGCGAGACGAACCCGTAGTAGGTGATCAGCGCGGCGAGGTGCGGCCCGCGGTCGTCGGCGAACTTGTAGACCACCGCCAGCGGGAGGGCCACCGCGGGATGCCGGGCCTGGAAGGCGTCGAACCGGTCGGTGACCCCCATGCGTGCATCCCTCCCTCGTCGGCGGCTACCCGGTCGTCGTCAGCGCAGCCAGCACCGCCGGGTAGATCTGCTCGGCGACCGCCCGCAGCTCGGCGTCCGTGCGGTCCTGGACCGGGTGCGGCACCAGGACGTGCGGCGCCGGGAAGCCGAGCGCCTCACCCTGCAGGCGGGAGGCCTCGGCGAACACCTCGCTGGCGAGGAACACCCCCACCACGCCGCGTCGCTCCAGGTCTGCGATGTCATGCACACTGCACGACGTGCAGGAGCCCTAATCGGCCAGCGCCTCGATGACCACCTCGCACTGCTCGGCGATCTCGTGGCGCAGGTCGACCGGGGCGGTGCGGGCGAACGTGGGCTTGCGGTAGCGGCGCACCAGCGCGCCGTCCGCGGTCAGCAGCTCCTCGAGCCGGTCCAGGACGACGTCGCCACGGGCCTTGCTGATGTCGAGCAGCCCGACGCTGCGGCCGCGCAGCGACTCCGGGCGGGGCAGCAGCTCGCGGGCGGACGCCTGCCGCTCGCCGGTCGGGTCCAGGACGGTTCTCATGCGCGCACCTCTCGGGTCACGGGGACGCTTCCCGTCGCACCGGCCACCCAGCCGCCGACGATCGCGCTGAACAACCCGGCGTCGCCGCCCGCGGAGGCGACGAGCAGACCGCCGGGGCGGAACTTCGGCACGGTGCCCTCGAACGGGGCGGGGAGGCCCTCGGCCATGCCGCCGGCACCACGGAGCAGCTCCTCGGCCGGCAGCGTCAGCAACGCCTCCAGCTCCGCCAGCAGGCGGGTCCGGTCCCAGCCCGCCTCGCGGAACACCCGGCCGTGCTCCGGGGAGACGACCAGCATCGCGTCGAAGGCCATCGGCAGCTTCGGGTGCGCGTTGACCCGCAGGCAGGCCGCGAAGGTGCGGGCCAGCGACTCCGGGTCGCGGCTGAGCTGGTCCACCACCGGCTGCACGCCCGACCCGGCGAAGACCGTGACCGCGTCGCCGGGGACACCGCGGTCGGCGGCCAGCGGGGCGAACGGGCTGGTCTCCTCCCGCTCGGCGAAGCAGAACGTGTACTTGCCGGGGTTGCCGAGCGTCGCCCGGTCGATCCCGCCGGGCACTCCCCCGCCGACGTTGCGCACCACCAGCTGCAGCGCGCGGCCGATCGTGGCGTTCGCGCGGTTGCCCTGGCCGAGCGCGTTGACCCCGCTGTTCATCCCGATCCGGGCGGCGACCGGACCGTTCACCACGACGACCGGGCCGGAGAAGTACGTCGTCGCCAGGAGACCGTGCAGCGCGAACTCCTCCGCGGACGCGGCCTCCAGCGCGGCCAGCACGACCGGCAGGTGCTCCGGCAGGCAGCCGGCCATCACCGCGTTGACGGCCACCTTCTCGACCGTGCACGCCACGAGGTCCGGCGGCACGAGCGCGATCACCTCGGCCGGGTCGCGCGAGGTGCCGCGCAGCATCCGCAGCACCCGCTCCGGCGTCGGCGGGACGACCGGCAGCCCGTCGGTCCAGCCGCGGTCGAACATCGCCTCGTGCTCGTCCTCGAGGTCGGCCAGCTCGACCCGCCGGCTGGTCAGGCCGCTGCCGCCGTAGCGCGCCTCCAGGGCGTCGACCCGGAACGGGTCCACCGACAGCGAGCCGCAGCCGGGCCGGTGGTCGGGCAGCTCCGGGCCGAGGCCGGCGACGCCGGTCAGCTCCTCCCACTGCTCCCGGCTCCAGCCCACGACCCGGGCGGTCTCCTCGCCGTCGGTGACCCGCAGGAGCGTGGGGACGGTCTCGATGCCGAGCCGGTAGGACAGCTCCAGCTCGGTGTCGTCCCCGGGGAACCAGCCGGCGTCGTCCTGGCACCAGACGGCCGCGCCCAGCCCCCGCAGCACCGGCTCGACGAGCACGCAGGTGGGGCAGTCGCGCTTGACCACGGCGACGAGGCCGTCAGGGAGGCGCACTCCCGGACCGTACCCAGGTGCCGCTCCCCCGACCACCGGCGCGGCACGCCCCCGCTAGCTGTAGCGGCCGCCGCGCGGGTCGTCCGGGTCGTGCCCGGCCCGCGACCGCCCGGCCAGCCACTGCTGCCACTCGTCCCGGCCGCTCGCCCCCGCACGGGCCGAGAGGACGATCACCGCCACCACGGCCAGCACCGCCGCGACGAGCACGACGGAGGCGAGCACGTGCCAGTCGAACAGCGGAGGGACCGTCAGGTTGCCGGGAGCCGGTGCGGAGGGCGGGGCCATGCACAAGGGTGTGCCCCGGCTGACTGCGGATGGATCCTCCGCGCGCCGTCACTCACCCAGATGTGGGACGTCACCCAGGGCGACCATCGATGGCGGCGCGACCGGGCCGGGTGCCCATCCCACCCGGCCGGGTGACGGGGCGCCGCGATCGTGGGCGCGCCGCGGTTCCGCCGCCTTAGCGTCGACGGATGAGCACCGCGATCCAGCACGAGAGCCCGGCCCGGCTCACCGTCGACGGCCCGCCGATCGATCACGCCCGGCCGAACGTCTCGGGCGATCTGCCGACCCTGTTCCGCGCCGAGCCGATGTTCGCCCGCGCACTGGCCGGCTACGACCGCTTCCAGGTCGACACCTACGTCCGGTGGGCGGAGGACGAGCTGGCGACGGCGGAGCGCGAGCGCGAGCACCTGCTGGCCCGCTGCCTGGACAGCCAGTCGGCCCTCGCCGAGGCCCGGGAGCTGCTCGACCACTCGGCCGGCGGCGGCGAGTTCCTCCGCCTGTCGGAGCGGATGGGGGCCATGCTCGCCGCCGCCGCCGACCAGGCCGAGAGCATCACGGCCGAGGCCGAGGCCGTGCGGGCCGCGGCGCAGGCGGCCGCCGAGGAGCTGCGGGCCCGTGCCGCGGCGGAGCTCGCCGAGGCGGGCAGCCGGGCCCGGGAGACGGTCGCCGCCGCGGCGGCGGAGGCGGACGCGATCGTCGCCGCGGCCGGCCGGGTGCTCGACGACGCCGAGCAGACCCGCCGCGACGCCGCAGACGAGGCCGCGGCCCGCATCGCGCAGGCGCGGGCGGTGGAGCAGGCCGCCACCGACCACGCCACGCTGCTCGCGCAGCAGGCCGCGGCCGACATCGCCCACCTCCGCCTGCAGGGCCGGGACGAGGTGGTCCGGATGCTGGCGGCCGGCCGGGAGGAGCGCCGGCGCGCGGATGCCGCCGCGGCGGCCGAGCGGGAGCGGCTGGACCGCGCAGCCGAGGACCGCCGTGCCGCGCTGCTGGCGGACCTGACGGACCTCGAGCACCGGCGGTCCGCGCTCGAGGCGGAGCTCCGGCGCACGGCCGGCTCGATCGCGCTCCCGACGGAGGGGCCGCGGGCGAGGGCTCGCGGCCGCCTCCTCACCCGGGCCCGCTGACGGTCGACCCGGCTGCGGTCGATCCGGCAGCAGCACCGAGCTGCCGGGCGACGGCTACTCGAAGTAGCGCCGCGGCGCCTCCACGAGCATCTGCCGGAGCTGCTCCTCGGTCATCCCCCGCTCGCGGAGCATCGGCAGCACGTCCCTGCTGATGTGGGTGTAGTTCCAGTTCGGTGCGATCTGCTGCTTGGCCGCCTGCCCCTCGGCGCCCGGGAAGTAGTCGATGTAGCAGCTGGCGTCGTGCGCGAGCACCATCCGGTCGGCGTAGCCGCGCTCGGCCAGCGCCACGATGGTGTCCACCCGCGACGCGGTCGGGTTGTAGATGTCCAGGCCGAACCGGTCCATGCCCAGGAGGCAGCCGGCCTCGGCCAGCTCGCTCAGGTAGTCCAGGTCGTTGCTGTCGCCGGCGTGGCCGATGACCACCTTGGTCAGGTCGACGCCCTCCTCGCCGAAGACCTGGACGGCCACCCGCCCGGCCCCGGTGTGCGACGAGGTGTGCACGGTGATCGGCGCGCCGGTCTCGCGGTGGGTCGCGGCGACGGCGCGCACGGTCCGCTCGACGCCGGGCGTGAGGCCCTTGGCCTCGATGACGCACTTGAGGAACGCGGCCTTCACACCGGTCCCCGCGATGCCGTCGCGGATGTCGCCGGTGAAGTCGTCGACCATCGGGTCACGGGGCAGGTCGAGCAGCAGGCCGGGGCCGCGGTGCTCGTACTGGTGCGGGATCTCGTCGTAGGTGTACAGCCCGGTGGCCACGATGATGTTGATGTCGGTCTGCTCGGCGACCCGCTGGACCCGGGGGATGTAGCGCCCGAGACCCCACACGGTCGGATCGACGATCGTGTCGACGCCGAGCGCCTTGAGCTCGTTCAGCTGCCGCACGGCGTCGGCGACCCGCTCGTCCTCGTCCCACCAGTCGCCGGTGCCGTAGTTCTGCACGTGCTCGGTGGAGAGGACGAACACGTGCTCGTGCATGAGCGTCGCGCCGAGGTCGGCGGTGTCGACGGGGCCACGGACGGTCTCGACGGTGGGCACTGCGGGGCCTCCAGGGGATCGGTCGGACGGGGACGGGCGTCGGTCGGGCGGTGCCGCCGGGTCAGCGGACGGGCTGCCAGTCGGTCTCCTGGCGCAGCGACGGCTTGAGGACCTTGCCGCCGGGGTTCCGTGGCAGCGGATCGGCGCGCACGGAGACGAACTGAGGGACCTTGAAGTCGGCGAGCTGCTCCCGGGCGAAGGCCAGCAGGTCGGCCGGGTCGAGCGCGCGACCGGGCAGCGGGACGACGACGGCGCCGACCTTCTCGCCCATCATCGCGTCGGGCACGCCGACGACCGCCACCTCGCCGACGGCGGGGTGCGCGGCCAGGGCGTTCTCGACCTCGACGCAGTACACGTTCTCGCCGCCGCGGTTGATCATGTCCTTCTTGCGGTCGACGACGAAGACCAGCCCCTCGTCGTCGATGCGGGCCAGATCGCCGGTGTGCAGCCAGCCGTCGACGAACGTCTCCGCCGTCTGCTCGGGCTTGCGCCAGTAGCCGGCCACCACGTTCGGGCCGCGGATCAGCAGCTCGCCGACGCCGGTCGCCGGGTCCGGGTCCGCCACGTCGAGGTCGACGACCGGCGCGGCGAACCCCACCGAGTCGGCGTGCGCGGCCGCGTACTCGTCGGGGAGGAAGGTCGACACCGACGAGGTCTCGGTGAGCCCGAAGCCGTTGCCCACCCGCGCCGTGGGGAAGGCCGCCTGCAGCCGGTGCACCAGGTCCGGCGCGATCGGCGCTCCCCCGTAGCTCAGCGCCCGCACCGAGGAGGTGTCGACGTCGGCGAAGCCCGGCTGCTGCAGCGCCAGCCAGTAGATGGCCGGCACCGTGGTGAGCACCGAGATGCGCTCGTCGGCGATCGCCCGCAGGAACGCGCCCACCTCGAACGCCGGCATGACCACCGCCGTCCCGGCGACCGCGGTGACCACCAGCAGCTGCGAGTTGCACCCGGTCACGTGGAAGAGCGGCACCGAGATGAGCGTGGACAGCGGCTCCCCGCGGGGCAGCCCGAGGCAGCGCAGGCAGGTCTCGACGTTGGACAGGAAGTTCTCGTGGGTGGTCATCGCCCCCTTGGGGAAGCCGGTCGTCCCGCTCGTGTAGAAGATCCCGGCCAGGTCGGTGTGCGCCTGGTCGGTGACGGCCAGCGGCTCCCCGTCGGGCAGCGGCGCGCCCGGTTCGACGACGTACGCCGCTCCGGAGTCCTCGACGACGTAGCGCGCCTCGGGCTCGGCGAAGCGGGTGTTCACCGGGACGACGACGGCCCCGGCGAGCAGGGTCCCCCAGAACGCGAGCACCCAGTCGGTGCCGTTGGGCAGCCGGTCGGCCACCCGGTCACCCGGCGCCACGCCCGCGGCCCGGAGCCCGCCGGCCACCCGGGACGCGCGGTCCCACAGCTGTCGGTAGGTGATCCGGTCCCCGCCCAGCTCGACCAGCGCCTCGGCGTCCGGGGACGCCTCGACCGCTGCGCGCAGCAGCTGCACCAGGTTCTGCGGCAGGCCGGTGTAGCGGCGGACACCGTCGGGCCCGACCTCGGTCCCGCTCCGGTCGAAGGGGTACGGCATCTGCGGCCTCCCGCTGACGGCGCTGTCGGGGTTGCCCCGGCAGTCTGTCGGCGCGCGGCCCGGGTGTCCATCAGCGGATCCGGCACGCGGTACCCGTCCTTGCCCCGACGGCGTCCGGTCGGAAGTGTGGGGGTGTGCAGAGACGGACCTTCCTCGCCGCCGTCGGGACCGCCCTGCTCGGCGCCTGTTCCAGCCCGACCACCGACCCGTCGCCCACCCCGGCCGGCCGCAGCCCCCGCACCTCCGCGCCTCCGGCCGGCACGTCGACGCCGCCGTCTTCCAGCGCGCCGCCCACCCCGGCGACGGCCGAGGAGGTGCTGGCCCGCGCCACCGTGCCGGTGCTCTGCTTCCACCAGCTGCGCGACTTCCGCCCGGACGACAGCGCCTACGCCCGCACGCTCATCACCCCGCCACCGGTCTTCCGCGCCCAGCTGCAGGCGCTGCGCGACGGCGGGCGGACGCCGATCGGCGTCCCCGCGCTGCTGGACCACCTGCAGTTCGGTGCGCCCCTCCCCGACCGGCCGGTCCTCCTCACCTTCGACGACGGCTCGGTGACCCACCACTCGGTGGCGCTGCCCGTGCTCCAGGAGTTCGGCTTCCCGGCGGCGTTCTTCCCGATGACCGTGGTCCTCGGCAAGCCGGACTGGCTGAGCGCGGACCAGCTGCGCGACCTGGACGGGGCCGGCATGACCATCGGGGCGCACACCTGGGACCACCAGCGCGTCGACCGGCTCACCGGCGACGAGTGGGCGGTGCAGCTCGACCAGCCGCGGGCCGAGCTGGCCGGGATCCTCGGTCACCCGGTGGACGTCCTGGCCTATCCGCACGGCATGTGGTCCCCCGAGGCGCTGCCCCGGGTCGAGGCGGCGGGCTACCGGGCGGCGTTCCAGCTCGCCGATCCGCTGGACCCGGCGTACCCGCTGCTCACCCTCCGCCGGATCATGCCGCCGCCGACGTGGGACGGCCCCACGCTGCTCGCCCGGCTGGACGCGTTCTGACCGGTCATCCGCCGGCGCCAGGATCGACCGGTCCGCCGGGTGCGGCAGCCGCCGACCCCGTGCGAGCTTCACCGCGGCGAAGCTCCGGAGCTCTGCCGCGGAGGAGCTCGGGGGCGGTGCCGCGGGCATGGCGGTAGGAAGGAGCCATGCCCGAGACGTTCCCCTCGCTCGCCGACCTCGCCGCGGAGGAGGCCGAGCTGCAGCTCACCTCCTTCACCAACGACGACGCCTGGGAGCTCGGCTCCGCACTGGTCGCCGCCGCGCGCCGGGCCGGCGCACCGGTCGCCGTCGAGATCACCCGCAACTCCCACCGGCTGTTCGCGGTCGCGCTGACCGGCGCGACGCCGGACAACGCCTCGTGGATCGAGCGCAAGTCCCGGGTGGTGCACCGGTTCGGGCACAGCTCGCTGTACGTGCGCCAGGACAGCATCGAGCGGGGCACCACCTTCGAGGCCGAGTTCGGCCTGGACCCCACCCGGTACGCGGCCCACGGCGGCGCGTTCCCGCTGCTCGTGCGCGACGTCGGCCCGGTCGGCGTCGTCACGGTCTCCGGACTACCGCAGGTGGACGACCACCGCATGGTCGTCGGTGCGCTGCGGGAGCACCTGGGCCGCTGAGCCGGGCGGCGCCGGTACCCCCGGCCACCGGTTCCCGGGCCCGCGCCGGTGGTATGTCTTCCCGAGGCGCTCGTCCCGGATGCGCACAGCCGCGCCCCGCGGCACCCGCCGGGCGCCCCGGCGACACGGAGGAGTACGGATGACCGTCCTGGTCGGATACCTGCCCACCCCCGCGGGCGAGGCCGCCTTCACAGCAGGGCTGCAGGAGGCGCGGCGGCGCTCGGAACCGCTGGTGGTGGTCAACACCGCCCGGAGCGGTGCGCCGGTCAGCGTCGAGGTCGCGCCCGACGACGCGGTGGAGCAGATGACCCGGCGGGCCGCGGCCGAGGACGTGGCGCTGGACCTGCGTCAGACCTCGCACGACGGCGACGCCGCGGACGAGGTGCTCCGGGCGGCCCGGGAGGTCGACGCCTCGGTGATCGTGATCGGCCTGCGCCGGCGCTCCCCCGTCGGCAAGCTCCTGATGGGCAGCAGCGCCCAGCGGATCCTGCTGGACGCCGACCGCCCGGTGCTCGCCGTCAAGCCCTGAGCCGTCGCCGGCCGGCTGCCCCACGCGCGGCCGGCCGGGTCCGGCAGACGGGCGGCCGCGCCCTCCGCGCCCGGTGTGACGAACGTCCACCGACCAGATCGGTCGGGTAGCCGACCGATCCGGTCGGGTGGCCGTACCCTGGTCGCCGTGGCGCGACCGTTCCGGCAGCAGGCCGACGACGACATCCTCGACCGCGCCGCCGCACTCTTCGCCCGCCGCGGCTTCGCCAAGACCTCGCTCCAGGACATCGCCGACGCCGTCGGCCTCTCCAAGGCCGGCCTGCTGCACCACTTCCCGAGCAAGGAAGCGCTGCACGACGCGGTGCTGGCCCAGGCCGGCACGCTTGGGCAGCGGGTCCTCGCCCAGGTCCGTGACCTGCCCGTCGGCCCGGACCGCGACCGACGCGCCATCGACGTCCTCGTCGACATCGCCTTCGACCACCCGGGCGTGGTCGCCCTGCTCCTCACCCCGCTGACCCAGGGCGAGCCCGGCTGCGGCGAGCCCGCGATGGACGCCGCGGGCGCCGCGGCGCTCGAGGCGTTCGGGGTCGTCCCCGAGGCGCCGGTCTCCGAGCGAGCCATCCGCGCCATCGGGGCGCTGTCCGCGCTCGCCGTCCTGACCCTCGCGGCGCACGCCCAGGACGAGCCGGCGACCTGGCGGGCCGCCATCGTCGCCACCTGCTTCGACGCGCTCGGCCACTCCCGGCCCGGCGCTGCGCTTCCCGTCCCCCACCAGGTAGAGGTCTGATCCCGCATGGCTGTGTTGTTGTCCCGGATCGGTGCCTTCTCGCACCGGCACCGGCTGTCCGTGGTGGCCGTCTGGCTGGTCCTCCTCGTCGGCGGCGGCGTGGGTGCGGTCACCCTGGGCGGCGAGACGTCGAGCAGCTTCTCCATCCCCGGCCAGGAGTCCACCATCGCCCTCGACCGGATCGGCGAGGAGTTCGGCGCCGGCGGCGAGGGCGCCTCCGCGCGCGTCGTGGTGCAGGCCCCGGACGGCCAGACGCTGACCACGCCGGAGAACGCCGCCGCACTGGGCCAGCTCGTCGCCGAGCTGGGTGAGCTGCCGGGCGTCACCTCCGCCACGAACCCGCTGGACCCGGCCGCCCCGTCGGTCAACGCCCAGCAGACGACGGCGTACAGCACCGTCACCTACGACGCCGCACCCGGCGAGGTGACCCCGGCGCAGCAGGAGGCTCTGCTGGACACCCTCGCCGAGGCCCGCGACGGCGGGTGGACCGTCGAGGCCTCCGGCGAGGCGACCCAGGAGGCCCCGCACGTCGGCGGGCCCACGGAGGCGATCGGTGTCGTCGTCGCCCTGATCGTCCTCGCCGTCACCTACGGCGCACTGGCCGTGGCCGGGCTGAACCTGCTGACCGCGCTGGTCGGCGTGGGCATCGGCGTCCTGGGCGTCACCATCGCCACCGGGTTCGTCGAGCTCTCCTCGACCACCCCGACCCTGGCCGCGATGCTGGGTCTGGCCGTCGGCATCGACTACGCGCTGTTCATCGTCACGCGCTACCGCCAGGAGCTGCGGCACGGCTCCGACGTCGGCACCGCCATCGCCACCGCGGCCGGCACCGCGGGCTCCGCGGTCGTCACCGCGGGCCTGACCGTGGTGATCGCGCTGGCCGGCCTCTTCGTCGTCGGCATCCCGTTCCTGACGCAGATGGGTGTGGCCGCCGCGCTGACCATCGTGGTCGCCGTCCTCGTGGCCCTCACGCTGGTGCCGGCCGTGCTCGGCTTCCTCGGCTACCGGGCCCTCCCCCGCAAGCACCGCGCCGCCGCGCGGGAGGCGACCCCGGACGGCGCCGCACCGGCCGCCGGACGGAGCTTCCTCGCCGGGTGGGCCACCACGGTCACCCGCCGCCGCGCGCTCTCCCTGCTCCTGACCGTCGTGGTCTTGGGCGCGATCGCCATCCCGTTCTTCTCGATGCAGACGACGCTCGTGCAGACCCCGCCCGAGGACTCCACCCAGGCGCGCGCGCAGGAGCTGCTGTCCGAGGGCTTCGGCGCGGGCTTCAACGGCCCGATCACCATCCTGTTCGAGGGCGAGGGAGCCTCCGCCGCCGCCGGCCAGGCCGCCGCCCCGATCGGGGGAATCGACGACGTCGCGCTGGTCACCCCGCCGGTGCCCAACGCCGACGACACGGCCGCGCTGCTCACCGTCATCCCGGAGTCGGGCCCGACCGACCCGGCGACCGAGCAGCTCGTCGCCGATCTGCGCAACCAGCTCGCCGGCCTGGAGGGCATCGACGCCTACGTCACCGGCCAGACGGCGGTGAGCGTGGACGTGGCGCAGAGCCTGGACGAGGCGCTGCCGGTCTACCTGGCGCTCGTGGTGGGCCTGGCGCTGGTGCTGCTGGTGCTGGTGTTCCGCTCGCTGCTGGTGCCGCTGGTCGGCGTGCTGGGCTTCCTGCTCACCATCGGCGCCGCCCTCGGCGCCACCGTCGCGGTGTTCCAGTGGGGCTGGCTGGCCGACGCGGTCAACCTCGACAGCACCGGCCCGCTGATCAGCCTCACGCCGATCCTGGTGATCGGCATCCTGTTCGGTCTGGCGATGGACTACCAGATCTTCCTGGTGTCCCGGATGCACGAGGCGCACAGCCACGGCACCCGCCCGCTGGACGCGATCCGCACCGGCTTCGGCCAGGCGGCCCCGGTCGTCGTCGCCGCGGCGCTGATCATGTTCTCGGTGTTCGCCGGCTTCGTGCCCGCGGGTGAGGCCACGATCAAGTCGATCGCGTTCGCCCTCGCGGCGGGCATCCTGTTCGACGCCTTCGTCGTCCGGATGGTGCTCGTGCCGGCCGCGCTGGCGCTGCTCGGCGAGCGGGCCTGGTGGCTGCCGCGCTGGCTGCAGTGGCTGCCCGTCCTGGACGTCGAGGGCGCCGCCCTGGAGAAGGGGGCCAGCCCCGCCGGGGACCGCGAGCCGGTGGGCGCCACCCGCCGCTGAGCCAGCCACCGCACCGCACCGCAGCACGGCCCGTCCCTCCCGGGGGGCGGGCCGTGCGCCGTTCCACCCGGCGACCGGTCGGGGGCGGGCTCAGCGCGCCCCGCCGCCGTCGGCCTCGGGTGCGCCGGCGTCGCGGTCGCGGGGGAACCACAGGACCCGCTGGGGGAAGGGGATCTCGATGCCGGCCGTGTCCAGCGCCCCCTTCAGGGAGATGGCGACCGCGCTGCGCACCCGCCAGCGGCTGGCGATGTCGGCCGGGTGCCAGTAGCGCACGGCCACGTTGATGGAGGATTCGCCGAACTCCTCCACCCAGACCTCCGGCGGGGGGCTCGACTGGACGCCCTCGGCCGCCGCGCAGGCCTGGAGGAGCACCTGCCGGGCCCGCTCCAGATCCGCGTCGTAGGGCAGCCCCACGGTGAGCGACGTGCGGCTCACCGGCGTCCGCGTGTAGTTGGTGATCGGGTTCTTCAGCACCTCGGCGTTCGGCAGGTACACGACGAGCCCGTCGTAGGTGCTGAGCACCGTGGTGCGGAGGTTGACGTCCTCGACCACCCCCTCGTGGTCGCCGCTGCCGATCTGCTCACCGACGCGGAACGGGCGCCGGATCTGCAGCAGGACCCCCGCGACGAAGTTCTGCAGGATGTCCTGGGCGGCGAAGGCGATCGCGATGCCGCCCACGCCGAGCGCCCCCACCAGCGGGCCGATGCTCACCCCGAGCAGGTCCAGGGCGTAGACGGCCGCGACCGCCGCGACGACCACGCTGACGAAGCGCCCGACCACGAGGCCGACGTGGCGACTGCCCTCGCGGTCGATCGCCCGGACCATCACCCGGCGCACGACGACCGCGGCCACCAGGCCCAGGAGGAAGACCGCCAGCGCCAGCGCGGCTTCCTGCCAGGTGATGGGGTCGGCGACCAGCGGTTCCTCGTCGGCCGCGAGGAGGGAGGTCAGGCGAGGGGCTCCGGGCACCTCCGGAGGCTAGGCAGTGGCGGTCCCGCCCGCAGTCCGGCCGGTCCCGGGTGACGCGCGGGCGACCCCGCGGGCATGAACCGGCACCCGTCGGTGTTGGCTGTGTGACGGTCCGTCCCCGCGGGGACGTCGACCACCGCCAGATTTCCCCACCGAAGGACGTCGCTTGCCCCAGCACGACCCACAGCCCGCCGCCACCTCGCGCCGCCGCGAGCGCTCGGCCACCCGCCGGCCGGAGGGCCGCCCCGACCGCGCCGCTGCCCGCGAGGAGCGGCGGGCCCAGGAGAGCTGGGTCGAGGGCGCCGCCCCGGCGCTGCCCATCCGGACGACGCGACCGGCCGAGGTCGTGTTCCACCTCGGCCCGACGAACTCCGGCAAGACCTACGAGTCGCTGCAGGCCCTCGCCGCCAACGGATCCGGCGTCTACGCCGCCCCGCTGCGCCAGCTCGCCCACGAGGCCTACGCCAAGCTCTCCGCGGGGCTGCCGCCGGGCACGGTGGGCCTGTCCACCGGCGAGGAGGAGATCGACCCCTTCGCCCCCATCGTCTGCTGCACGGTCGAGAAGGCCCCGATGCGCGGCGACCTGCTCGTCCTGGACGAGTCGCACTGGATCGCCGACCCCGACCGGGGGCACCACTGGGCGCGGCTGCTGCTCACCGGCGAGTACCGGGAGATGCACCTGATCTCGGCTGCCGAGGCCTACCTGCTGCTCAAGCCGCTGGTCTCCGACGCCGAGCACGTCACGGTCGTCAACCACAAGCGGCTGTCCCGGCTCGACGTCCTGCGCACGCCGGTGCGCCCGGCCGACGTCCGGCCGCAGACCCTGGTCGTCGCGTTCTCCCGCAAGACCGTCTACGCCGCCGCGGCCGAGCTCGACCAGCACCGGCCGGGCAAGGTCGGCGTCCTGTACGGCGCGCTGCCCCCGGCCACCCGGCGCGAGGTGATCGAGCGGTTCACCCAGGGCGAGGTGGACGTCCTGGTCACCACCGACGTCATCGGGCACGGCATCAACGTGCCGGCCACCACGGTGCTGTTCGCCGAGACCACGAAGTTCGACGGTGCCCAGGTGCGGCCGCTGCGGAGCTGGGAGACCGCCCAGATCGCCGGCCGCGCCGGGCGCTACGGCCTGACCGGGCACGGCACGGTCGGGGTCCTCGCCGGCGTCACCGGCCTGCGGCCCGACCCGGGCGTCCTGGCCACCGGCGCGGCGGTCGCCCGCGGCGACGCGATGAGCGACCTGCCCAAGCGCGCGCCGCGGCTGCGGCCGGAGCTGGCCGACCTCGGCGCCATGGAGGCCGTCGACCTGCCGGAGGCGCTGACCCGCTGGATGGCATGGGCGCGCGCCGCCACCCGCGACCACGCGATGACCCCCGACGACGTGACCAGCCTGATCCTGCGGGTGCACGCCCTGCTGCCGCTGCTGCGCGGCCCGCTCGGGGCGGCCGGCGACCTGGACACCGTGTGGCGGCTGGTCAACCTGGCGATCGACTACAACCCGCCGCGGCGCACCCGCTGGCTCACCCTCGCCGAGGCCGCTCTGCAGCACGCCGTCGGGCTGCCCGTCCAGCCGGAGACCGTGCTGCCCGACGTCCCGCGCGGCGGCAGCGTCGAGGAGTTCGAGCAGGCCGCGGCCGCCGCCCGCGACGCGCAGACGCTGCTCCGCCAGTTCCCCGGGGTCGCCGGTCTGGACAGCGACGACGCCGCGTGGGTCGAGGAGGAGTGCGCCGAGATGATCAACGAGCTGCTCCCCGACGCCATCGCGCTGGGCCGGTCGGGCAAGTGCGTCGAGTGCGGCAGCGCGATCGCCCCCTGGTTCACCACCTGCCGGCCGTGCAGCGCCCCCGCCGGTCGGCAGGGCGGCGCGCGGGACCGCCGCCCCGGCGGCGCGAGCCGGCGGACGGCGGGCCGGGCGGCCGGCCGCGCGGTGGCGGGGCGCCAGGGCGGCCCCCGCGGACGGACCCGCCGGGGCTGACCACCCGGCCCTCGCCTCCCCCGCTCCGGGATGCCGGATGGGTCGTCGCCGTGAGGTGACGGGCCGGGCGGATGCCAGGATCGCGGCGTGACGAGCTATCGGGTGGTGGTGACCTACACGATCGAGGTCGAGGACCGGGACGCGCTGCTCCGGGCGGGCGCGGCGGCGTGGGCGGCGTCCGCCGGCGGGTGGGCGATCCGCGCCGAGGACGACGGCGGTTCCACCGAGGCCCCTGCCGGGGAGGCCGAGGCCGAGGAGGTCGCTCCCGGGCCCGAGGCCAGCGTCGCCTTCGTGCTGGGTGCCCAGCCCTACCCGTCGGTCCCGGGTGTGTGGTTCGGCGCGTCGTCCGTCGACGTCCAGCCGGTCACCGCCGGGTAGCCCGGCGAGTGCCGCGCTGCCGCTTCCCGGGGCCCCGACGGGACGCCCGACCGCGGAAGCCGCGCCGACGCCGTCGCCGGCCCGGCAGGAGGGGGCAGATGTCACCAAGGGTCGGGGACGCTTTCGTCCGGTTCTTGCCGGTGCCGAACGTCTGCGGGGTCCGTAACGTCACTGACAGCAGCCGACCGGTACCGGTCCGTCACCCGTCGTCATCCGCGACCACCGAGGAGCTTCCCGTGTCTTCCTTCTCCCGCCCCGCCCTGACCCTCGTCCACGACGTCGACGGCCCCGTCACCGGCTGGGGCACCCACCCCGCCCCCGAGTGGGCCGCCGCCCCGGAGTGGGAGGCCGCGCCGCAGCCCGGCGCCGGATCCCCGTGGCCCCAGACGCCGGTGTGGACCGAGGACCCGGCGGGCGAGGACGCCTGGCGGCTGGACGCGCTGTGCGCGGAGACCGACCCCGAGGCGTTCTTCCCGGACAAGGGTGGGTCGACCCGCGAGGCCAAGCGCGTCTGCACCGGCTGCCCCGTGCGCGCCCAGTGCCTGGAGTTCGCCCTCACCAACGACGAGCGGTTCGGCATCTGGGGCGGCCTCTCCGAGCGCGAGCGCCGCCGGCTGCGCCTCCAGCGCCGCAGCTCGATCAGCGCCTGACCCGTCCCGCCGGGCGCGCGGCGCCCCGCATCGCGGCCGATGGGCTCCGATCCGCGCATGCTTCGATCGACTGCGTTCCGGGCCCCGGCGGGAAGAGGCAGACCACGACATGCGGATCGACGACGATGCGCCGGAACCCGCGAGCCGCACCGCCGCCGGGCCGGGTGGGCTGGCCGACCTGCTCGACCTCGCCGTCGTCGAGCCGGGGCTGTTCCGGGCCGGCCCCCGCAGCGCCGTCCCCGGGCACGCCTTCGGCGGCGCCGTGGCTGCGCAGGCCCTCGCCGCCGCCGGCCGCACGGTGCCCTCCGAGCGGGCCGCGCACTCGATCCACGGTCACTTCCTGCGGCCCGGCGACGTCACCGCGCCCACCGACTTCTCCGTCACCCCGGTCCGGGACGGCGGGAGCTACTCCACCCGCTCCGTGGTCGCCGAGCAGCACGGCCGGGCGGTCTTCTCGCTGACCGCGTCGTTCCAGGCGAGCGAGGAGAGCTGGCGGCACCAGCTGCCGGAACTCGACGCCCGGCCTCCCGAGGACCTCCCGACGCTCGAGGAGGTGACCGGCTCGTCCGAGGGCCCGGCCCGGGAGTGGCTGCACTGGCTCGTCGAGCGGCACGCCTTCGACTTCCGGTTCGCCGGTGAGCTCCCCCGGCTGGCCGCGCTGCGCGGGGAGCGCGCGGCCCCGCGCCAGCAGTTCTGGCTGCGCAGCCGGGCCCCGCTCCCCGACGAGCAGCTGACGCACAGCTGCGGCCTCGCCTACGCCTCCGACATGCTGCTCCTCGGCACCGCGCTCGCGCCGCACGGGACCATGATCGGCGCCCCCGGCGTCGCCGCGGCGAGCCTGGACCACGCGGTGTGGTTCCACGAGCCGGTCCGCGTCGACCAGTGGCTGCTCTACGACCAGGAGAGCACCTGGGCCGGGGGCGGCCGGACGCTCTGCCGCGGCCGGCTGTTCGACCGGTCGGGCCGGCTCGTCGCCTCCGTGGCGCAGGAAGGCATGATCCGGCGCCTCCGCTGAGCGCACCGCGGCAGGGCTGCCCTCCCCCGGGTTCCTGCCGCGACCGGGCGGGCACCGCCGATGTCCACGTACCCTCGATCCGGTGAGCGTCGCCCCCCTCCCGACCGTCGTCCTCGGGGACCGTTTCGCCCGCGAGCTCCCGGAGATGGCCCTCCCCTGGCAGGCGGAGGAGTCGCCGGATCCCCGCCTGCTCGTGCTCAACGAGCCGCTGGCCGCCGAGCTCGGTCTCGACCCGGCGTCACTGCGCACGGCCGACGGCCTGCGGTTGCTGGTGGGCACGCACGTCCCCGAGGGCGCCGCCCCGGTGGCGCAGGCCTACTCGGGGCACCAGTTCGGCGGCTTCAACCCGCGTCTCGGTGACGGGCGCGCGCTCCTGCTGGGCGAGCTCACCGGGGCCGACGGCGTCGTCCGGGACCTGCACCTGAAGGGCTCCGGCCGGACGCCGTTCGCCCGCGGCGGCGACGGCCTGGCCGCGGTCGGCCCGATGCTGCGCGAGTACGTGATCAGCGAGGCGATGCACGCCCTGGGCATCCCGACCACCCGCTCGCTGGCCGTCGTCGCGACCGGCCGCGCCGTGCGCCGGGAGACCCTCCTCCCCGGCGCCGTCCTCGCCCGGGTGGCGAGCAGCCACCTGCGCGTCGGCAGCTTCCAGTACGCGCGGGCCACCGGCGACGTCGAGCTGCTGCGCCGGCTGGCCGACCACGCGATCGACCGGCACCACCCCGCCGCCGCGGCGGCCGAGCAGCCCTACCGCGCGCTGTTCGACGCGGTCGTGGCCGCCCAGGCGTCGCTGATCGCGCAGTGGATGCTCGTCGGCTTCGTCCACGGGGTCATGAACACCGACAACACGACGATCTCCGGCGAGACCATCGACTACGGCCCGTGCGCCTTCCTCGACGCCTACGACCCGGCAACCGTCTACAGCTCCATCGACACCGGCGGGCGCTACGCCTACGGCAACCAGCCGGTGGTGGCCCAGTGGAACCTGGCCCGGCTCGCCGAGGCCCTCCTCCCCCTCCTGCACGAGGACGAGGAGCAGGCCGTCCCCCTGGCCGTGGAGTCCCTCCACCGGTTCGCGCCGCAGTACGAGGCCGCCTGGACCGCCGGGGTGCGGGCGAAGCTGGGGCTGCCGGACGGGCTGGAGGACGCGGTGGTGCGCGCCCTGGCCGAGGACCTGCTGACCCTGCTCCGGCAGGACCACGTCGACCTGACGTCGCTCTTCCGCGCCCTCGGTGGGGCCGCGCGCGGCAACGCGGAGCCGGTGCGGCTGCTCTTCCTCGACCTCGCCGGGATCGACGGCTGGCTGGCGCGCTGGCGGGCCCTGGCCCCCGACGCCGCGGGGATGGACCGGGTCAACCCGGTCTACATCCCCCGCAACCACCTGGTCGAGGAGGCCCTCGACGCCGCGACCGAGGGGGACCTCGCTCCCCTCGGGCAGCTCCTCGGGGCCGTGACCGCGCCGTTCGACGAGCGACCGGGCCTCGAGCGCTACGCCGGGCCGGCTCCGCAGGACTTCGGCGCCTACCGCACCTTCTGCGGCACCTGAGCCGCGCCGGCGCCGGACGGTGCCGGGTTGGCGGCGGCCCGCCCGGGTAGTGCGAGCCGGTGCCGCGCGAGATGGACCCCAAGGACCCCGACACCCTCTACGCCGAGGGGCCGGTGGCCCCCGAGCCACCGGACGACGACGTCCCCGAGACCTCCCCCGTGGCCGACTCCGGCGGCACCGGGCCGGGTCCCGACGACCTCGACCGGCTGCTCTGAGCCGCCCGGCCCGCGTCCCCCGGACCGCCTCCGCGCCCGTCTGACAAGCTCGGTGGCACCCGGCCGTCGTGACGACGCGTCCCTTCGGCCTTCGTCCCACCGAGCAGGAGGACCTGTGCGCGCCGCCCAGATCAGCTCCCTCGACGGCCCCCGCGCCCTGCGGGTCGTCGACGTCCCCGAGCCCGCCGCCGACGGGAAGGTCCTCGTCGACGTGCACGTCGCCGGGGTGACCTTCCCGGAGGTGCTCCTCAGCCGCGGCGAGTACCAGCTGAAGCCGGAGCTGCCGTTCGTCCCGGGCAGCGAGGTCGCCGGCACGGTGCGCAGCGCCCCCGAGGGCAGCGGGCTGCAGCCCGGGCAGCGGGTGGCCGCCTTCCCCGCGTTCGGCGGCTTCGCCGAGGTCGTCGCCGTCCACCCGTCGCTGGTCTTCCCCCTGCCCGACCGCACCAGCTTCGAGCAGGGCGCCGCCCTCCCGATGAACTACCTGACGATGCACTTCGCGCTGCACCGCCGGGGTCGGCTGGCCGAGGGCGAGACCGTGCTGGTGCACGGGGCGGCCGGTGGCCTCGGGACGGCCGGCATCCAGCTCGCCCGCGCCGCCGGTGCCCGCGTCCTCGCCGTGGTCTCGACCGAGGCCAAGGGCGAGGTCGCCCGCGCCGCCGGCGCCGACGAGGTCGTCCTGGCCGAGGGTTTCCGCGAGCGCGTCAAGGAGCTCACCGGCGGCCGCGGGGTGGACGTCGTCGTCGATCCCGTCGGCGGGGACCGGTTCACCGACTCGCTCCGCAGCCTGGGCCGGGAGGGCCGGCTGCTCGTGCTGGGCTTCACCGGTGGGGAGATCCCGACGGTGAAGGTGAACCGGCTGCTGCTCAACAACGTGTCGGTCGTCGGCGTCGGCTGGGGTGCGTTCTGGTCCGGCGGCGAGCCCGGCTACCCGGAGGAGCAGTGGCAGGAGCTGGCTCCGCTGCTCGAGCAGGGACGGCTCGAGCCACCCCTGGGGTCCGTGCACGAGCTGGCCGACGCCGCCGCGGCCGTCGCCGAGCTCGACGAGCGCCGCGCCACCGGCAAGGTGCTGATCCGCGTCCGCGCCTGACCGGCCGGGATCAGACCCGGGGGTCGGTCCCGCCGTCCGTCTCGTCCTCCGGGGTCACCGTCGGGGTCGTCGGCGCGTCGGTCTCGTCGGCCGGCGGGGTGGTGGGCGTCCCGGTGTCCTCCGCCGGCGGGGTGGTCGGCGTCCCGGTGTCCTCGACCGGCGGGGTGGTCGGCGTCCCGGTGTCCTCGACCGGCGGGGTGGTCGGCGTCCCGGTGTCCTCCGCCGGCGGGGTCGTCGGCGTCCCGGTGTCCTCCGCCGGCGGGGTCGTCGGCGTCCCGGTGTCCTCCGCCGGCGGGGTCGTCGGCGTCCCGGTGTCCTCGACCGGCGGGGTCGTGGGCGTCCCGGTGTCCTCCGCCGGCGGGGTCGTCGGCGTCGCGGTCCCCGGGGCGGCCGTGTCGTCGCCCGGGCTGCTGGGCGCGGACGTGCCGGGCGCCGGCTCCTCGGCGGCCGACGACTCCGGCGCCGTCGTCGTCGGCGTCGTCGCCGGCGCGGGCCGGGGCGCAGGCGGGGCCGCCGGGACCGGTGCTTCCTCGTCGACGGGCGACGGCGTGCCCGGTGCGGCCGGCGGGGCCGCGACCAGGACGACCACTTCGTCACCGGGGAGGAGCTGCGGACCGGCGGCCTGCAGAGCGGTCACGGTCCCCGCGACGCCGCCCGGGGTGGCGTCCTGCTCCAGCCGGACCGTCAGGCCGAGCGCGCTGAGCTCGGCGACGACCTCCTCGACCGGTCGCCCGACGTAGTCCGCGGCCACCAGGTCGACCACCGCGATCGGCTGCGACTCGGCGGCGCCGGCCGACCCCCCGGGATCGGAGCCGGCAGCCCCGATCACCGCGGCCGTGCCACCGCCGAGCAGGAGGAAGGCCACCACCGGGAGCACGACCCGCAGCGCCGGACGGCGCGCCGCGGACCGCTCCGCGATGGGACCGGAGACCCGCCGGGCGCCGGCGCCCTTGGAATCGGCCCTGCCGCCGGAAGTACCGGCCCCCGAGGTGGCGGCCCCCGCGGCGCCGGCCCCGGCAGTGCCGGGCCCGCGGTGCGCGCCGGTGCCGCGCCGGGAGCCCGTGCCGCGGGACGCCGCCACGACGGCCACCGGCCGGGTGACCGACGCCGTGTCCAGCGGGCCGTGCATCGTCTCCTCGACCGCGTGCAGGAACGCGGTCCCGTCGGGCAGGCGGTCCTCCGGGTCCTTCACCAGCGCGGCGTCGATCAGGGCGCGGACGTCCTGCGGCAGCTCGGCCGGCAACGGCTCGGGGTGCTCCTGCACCTGCTTGAGCGCGACGGTCACCGGGTTGTCGCCCTCGAAGGCCGCGTGCCCGGCCAGCGACTCGTAACCGACCAGCCCCAGCGCGTAGACGTCACCCGCCGGGCCCACGTGCTCACCCCGGGCCTGCTCCGGCGACATGTACTGCGCGGTGCCGATCACCTGGCCGGTCTGGGTCAGGGGCACGCTCCCCGCCGACCAGGAGATGCCGAAGTCGGTGAGCTTCACGGTGCCGTCGGGGGTGAGCAGGATGTTGGCCGGCTTCACGTCGCGATGCACCACGCCGGCCTGGTGGGCCGCGGCGAGCCCGGCCGCCGCCTGCTGGAGGATCGCCAGCGCGGCGCCGGTGCCGAGCGAGCCGTCCTCGGCCAGCCATGCCGAGAGCGGCGGCCCCTCGACGAGCTCCATGACCAGGTAGGCCAGGTGCTCCCCGGTGCGGTCCGCGGTCGACTCGCCGTAGTCGAGGACGGCGGCGATGTTGGGGTGGCTCAGGCTCGCCGCGTTCCGGGCCTCGGAGCGGAACCGCGCGACGAACAGCGGGTTGTCGGCGTACTCGCTGCGAAGCACCTTCACGGCCACCGGGCGGTCGAGCAGCACGTCGCGCCCGCGCCACACCTCGCCCATCCCGCCGACGGCGATCAGGTCGAGCAGCTCGTAGCGGTCGCCGAGGATCTGCCGGCTGGTGTCGGCCGTGGTCACTCCCGATCCCCTCGTGCTCGTCGCCGCGAGATGGTCCCCACCCGTCGGTCCCGCGCCCTGTGGAGTGCCCGTCGAGACCCGAGCTGAACCCCCGCCACGCCCGGGGAGTCACACTGGTGTCGTGCCTTCGCCCCCGCCCCGGCCGTTCGCCCAGGTCCGCGGCGTGGTCCGGCTGCTCAACACCGCCGCGGGCCGGGTCCTGTGCCTGGCCGGGGAGGTCGACGACGCCGCCGTCGCCGCGTTCCTGCACCGCTACGGCGGCGAACCGGTGCGGGTGGACGCCGTCGACGCCGGATCGGTCACCGGGCTGTCGTCCGCCGGGCGGCTGCTGCTGCTCGACCACCTGGACGCCGCGGTCGCACGCACGGGCCGCCCGCTCCCGGTGCGCCACTCACCGGAGCTGGCGCGGGCCCTGGACGAGGACGGCCCACTCCTCGCCGCCCGTCCGGACTGACCCGGGCCCGCGGGACCGGCCGCACCCCGGACCCCACGGGCCCGGGGTGACGGCGCTCAGCCCTGGTAGTTCACGTGCACGTGGTCGAAGTGGTTGGCCGTGGCGCTGCCGCGGTTCTCCATGGCCTTCCAGGACCCCCCGGCCGAGGACAGCATCCGCTGCTCCCAGATCAGGTAGTCCACGCCCAGCTCGTCCCAGTGCGCCCGGTGGTACTCGACGATCGCGTCACCGAGCGCCGCGTTCGACATCACCATGTAGTCCAGCGCCAGCCCGGACGGGTGGCCACCCGGGTCGGCCGCGCTCGCGCGGGTGCCGCCGAGCGTGATGCCGGCGGCGCCGGGCACGTTGCTGACCACGGCGTCGGCCGCCGCCTGCACCACCGGCCGGTGGCTGCCCGCGGTGTTGCTGATCTTGGCGACCGCCGACGCGACCACCGATGCGGCCGCCGTCGCGGCGGCGCGGGCCTGCTGGCTGGGGCTCGCGGCCGCGGCCGCCGGCGCGGGGGCTGCCGCCGACGCGGCGGCGGCAGCGGCCTCCGCCTCCGCCTTGGCCTTCGCCTCGGCCTCGGCGCGGGCGGCGGCCTCGGCCTCGGCCTGCTGCCGGTCGAGCTCCGCCTGGTCGGCGGCGGCCTGCGCCTGCTGAGCCGCGGCCTGCTCGGCGTCGCGGGTGCTGCGGCTGGCGGCGAGGTCCTGCAGCGGCGCGAGGTCCTCGGTGACGTCGATGGGACCGGAGGAGGCGGTGAGCCCCAGCTCCTGGGCGACGCTGACCGACTGCGGCGTCTCCGCCACGGCCTGCGCGGCCGGCTCGACGCCGACGAGGGTGTTGACCAGGACGGCGCCGGCTGCGGCGACCGCCAGGTACATGGCCGGGCGGCGGACGTGCGCGGGGGGCCGGCGGCGGCCGGACGTGGTGGTGCGGGGGTTCATGGGTGCGGGAGCTCCGAAGGTGTCACGCGGCCGGCCGGAGGGCGGGCCGCGGCGGGGGTGCGGGCAGCGGGGCGCCGGCGTCGGGCCGGCTGGGCGGGCCACCGGGAGACGGCGAGGAGCCGGTCGAGCGGGAAGTGCTCGGAGGTGGCCGGACAGCGGGCGGGACGCCGGGTGCGCGGTGCGATCAGCTCCGCGGACGCACCCGGGTGCGGCGGTGCCGGCGGGAGCTGAGGCGTGCGGTGGTGCAAGGGCGCGCCATGCGGCGGCTCTCCGTTTCTTCCGTTGCCGCCTACCGGGTTAGCTGACGGATTCGGGCGTGGAAGTCGCCCTACCCGCGCCGACGTGCTCGGCGCGCGATTCACCCCAGTGCTGCGGTGGGTCCCCGGCTCACCCGCGGCGCGATGGCAGCGGGCGACTCGGCGGCGTCCGACCGGACTCCCCGGATGGGGACGTGGCGACCGATCGGACCTGGCCACGGTAACCGCCGTTATGCATCCGTGACAACGAGGAGCGGGCTATTTCCACGGCGTGAGGTGTGTCGCGTGCCGGCTCCGGGCCCATCGGCGGTGTAAGGGCCGCATCCGGTCAGCCGGCGTCGGCCCACGACCGGACCACGGCGACGTCGAGCGGGAAGTCCACCGGGAAGCCGCCGAACAGCAGGCGCCCGGCGGTGGACGCCGCGGCCCGCACCGCCGTCACCACCTCGTCGGCGAGCTGCTCGGGCGCGTGCACGACGACCTCGTCGTGCAGGAAGAACACCAGGTGCGGTCGGCTCTCCAAGGGGCCGTCGCCGCCCAGCCGCCACAGCCGGTTGCGGAGGTCTGCCAGCCAGCACAGCGCCCACTCCGCGCCGGTGCCCTGGACCACGAAGTTGCGGGTGAACCGGCCCCAGGCGCGGCGGGCCCGGTCGCGCTCGTCCCGCGAGCCGGGCTGCTCCGCGGGCTCGCCGAGATCGACCGCGCGCTGCGCCCACGCCCCGGCGGGCGGCGGCGATCCCCGGCCCAGCAGCGTGTGCACCACCTCCCCGCGCTCCCCCGCCCGGGCGGCCGCCTCGACCAGGCCGATGGCCTGCGGGTAACGGCGGGTCAGCCGGGGCATCATCCGGCCGCTCTCGCCGCGGGTGCCGCCGTACATCGCCCCGAGGATGCCGAGCTTCGCCTCCGCCCGCGTGGCCACCGCCCCACCGGCGACCATGCCCTCGTAGAGGTCCGAGGCACGCGCCGCCTCCGCCATCGCGCCGTCGCCGCTCATCCCGGCGAGCACCCGCGGTTCCAGCTGGGCCACGTCCGCGACGACGAACCGCCACCCGTCGTCCGCCACCGCCGCCGGGCGGATCAGCGTGGGCACCGACAGGGCGCCGCCGCCGGTGGACGCCCACCGCCCCGTGACGACCCCACCGGGCAGGAACGAGGAGCGGAACCGCCCGTCCCGCACCCAGGCCTCCAGCCAGCTCCAGCCGTTGGCCGTGAGCAGCCGCATGAGCTTCTTGTACTCGAGCAGGGCCGGGACGCCCGGGTGGTCGAGCTGCTCGAGGGTCCACGAGCGGGTGTCGGCCACCGGGAGACCGGCCTGCTGGAGCGCGCGCAGCAGCTCGGCGGGTGAGTCCGGGTTGAGCCCGGGGGCGTCCAGCGCGGTGCGGATCTCCCCGAGCAGCCGCTCGAGGACCGCGGGTCGCCCGCCGCCCACCGGGCGCGGCCCGAGCAGCCCGGTCAGCAGGCGCTCGTGCACATCGGCCCGCCACGGCAGGCCGGCGTGCGTCATCTCGGCGGCCACCAGGGCACCGGAGGACTCCGCCGCGAGCAGCAGCGCCAGCCCGTCGCGCCGGGGCGAGGCGGCGAGGACTCCCTGCTGGCGCCGGTGCTCGGCCGCCGGGTCGAGCAGGTCGGCGGGATCGGCGGGCGGGAAGAGCGCCGGGTCGGGCGCCGTCACCGGCTGCAGCGCGTCCCAGCCGGCGGTGTCCGCGCCCGCGAGGAGCGCCTGGTCGGCGAACGGGGACCGGCGCAGGACGGCGTGCGTCAGCCGGAGGTCGGTGCAGCGCTCCACCCGCACCCCGGCCGCCAGCAGCGCCGGGTACCAGCGGGTGGTGTCGTCCCACACCCAGCGCACGGCCGCGGGCGCGGACTCCCGCTCCGCGACGAGCGCGGGCAGCTCGTCGGCCGGGACAGCGGTGACCGGGGACGTCGTCCCGTCGTCGGCGAGCTCGGCGACCTCGATCGCGGACTCGCGGCGCCGGAGCAGGAGCCGCAGCACCCCCGCAGTGTCGCCGACGGGACCGGCGCCGCCGGGTGCGGCCCCTAGCCGAGCAGCCGGCGCAGGCAGCGGGCGGGTGCGGTCAGGACCGCCCGGGCGACGTGCATGCCGAGCCGGAGGAGATCGGCGTAGTCAGGAGGCCGCACCGCCGCGTCGGCCGGTCCGGTGGACGCAGTCCGGGCGGGCGCCGGACGGGCGGGCGCCGGACGGGCCGGCGGCTCGCCGGCCGGCTCCGGCTCGGGCTCCTGCGCGGCCGGGGCGTCCGGCAGCAGCAGGTCGACCGCCGACCGGCGGCGGGGACCGCGCAGTGAGGCGAACGACGGGATGGCCGGCGCGGCCGGGGACTCCGCCTCCTCCGCCGCGCGCTCCCCGTCGGCCGCACCGGCGGAGCGGTCGCCGGCGCCACGAGCGGGCGATCCGTCCGCCCCGGGCAGCCGGGCGGGTGGTTCGGGCACCACCGCCCGGATGGCGGCCACCAGGCCCGGTCCGAGCCCGGCGACGGCGGTCAGGTCCCGTCGGGTGAGCGCGGCCAGCGCCGCGACGTCGGTGATCCCCGCACGGGTCAGCGCGGTCACCGCCCGTCCGGGCAGGCCGAGGTCCTGGATCGTCCCCACGGGCAGGTCCGTCGAGCTGGTCGGCATGTCCGCCAACCCTAGCGACGCCGCTCCGGCGCCGCCGACGCACGGCCGTTCAGAGCGCGGTCACCTCGTAGGTGTGCCCGACCGCGCGCAGCCGCTCGACGAGCACCTCGCCCATCGCCGTGGCCGGGGTGAGCGAGCCGGACCGCTCGGGCAGCCGGTCGCCGTCGAGGGCGAGCGCGAGGGCGCTCTCCCCGAGCATCACCGCCGTCGCCGCGTAGCCCGGGTCCCCCTTCCCGGCGGCGGTCGCCCGGTACCGGCGGCCGTCCTCGGTGCCGGCGTCGACGACCATGCGGAACCACCCCTTCCGCCGGACCGCCTCGCTCGGGCCGCTGCCGGGGGCCGGCAGCACGCGGTCGAGCAGCGCGCGGGTCGGGGCCAGGCTCATGGCGGACACGGTGGCGACCAGCCCGGCGCTGACCCCGGCCGCGGTCACCGCACCCAGCGGTCCGCGGCCGACCCCCATGACCTCGCCGTAGCGCATGGACCGCCCGTACGCCCAGTCCTGCAGCGCGTTGCTCCGCCGCACGATGCGGATGTTGAACGGCGCCATCACGAAGGGCGCCGTCCACCGCCCGTCGGGTGTCCGGGAGGGCATTCCGGCGTCCCGCGGCTGGAGGGTGTCCGGCTCCGCGGTCCGGTCCGGGCTCAGCGCGAACGGGTCGGCCACCACGCGGCGCAGCGCGGGGTCCTTCTGCAACGCCTCCACCTGCGCGCGCATCGAGTCGATCGTCCCGCCGCTGAACCCGCCCCGGAGCGTGGCGACCAGCTGGACGTCGCGGAGCCCGCCCGCCCCGTCGGCGGCAGCCTGCTGCGCCAGCAGGAACACGCTCAGGTCGGAGGGGATGGAGTCGTAGCCGCAGGCGTGGACGATCCGCGCGCCGGTCTCCTTCGCGACGGCGTCGCAGCGCTCGATGGCCTCCCGCACGAACAGCACCTCGCCGGTCAGGTCGGCGTAGTGCGTGCCGGCGCGGGCGCACGCCTCGACCACCGGCAGGCCGTAGCGGGCGTAGGGACCCACGGTGGTCACCAGGACGCGGGTGCTGCCGGCCAGGGCAGCCAGGGACGCCTCGTCGGTGGAGTCGGCCTCCACCAGCGCCCAGTCGCGGCCGCCGGCCGGCAGGGCGTCGCGCACCTCCTCCAGCCGGTGCCGGGACCGCCCGGCCAGCGCGATCCGGGTGCCCTCCGGGGCGTGCTCGGCCAGGTAGGCCGCGAGCAGCCGCCCGACGAAGCCGGTGGCCCCGTAGACGACCAGGTCGTGGGTCCGTGCGCCATCTGCCATGCGGCCATCCTGGCCCGCCCCGGCGACGTCGGCAGCCCGCGCCCCCGGGCCCGGCGGCCGCACGGCCTCTCCTCCCCCGGGCGGCGCGGTCTCACCTCACGGAGTGGTCACGGGATGCACCACGGGCACCTTCCCGCCCAGGGGACGCAAGCACCGGCGGCACCGTGCCGATGGAGGTCGCATGGCAGTGCGGCTCGCAACGGTGCGGACCGCGACCCGTGAAGAGGTCGCGGCTCAGACGTCGTCGTCCCCCTGGTGGCGATCGGCGGTGGTCTACCAGGTCTACCTGCGCTCGTTCGCCGACGGGAACGGGGACGGGATCGGCGACCTGGCCGGCCTCCGCTCCCGGCTGCCCTACCTGGCGTGGCTGGGCGTCGACGCGGTGTGGATCAACCCGCACTACCCCTCCGGCGGCGCCGACGGCGGCTACGACATCGTCGACTACCGCGCGGTCGACCCCGAGTACGGGGACGTGGCCGACCTGGAGGCCCTGGTCGCGGAGGCCCGCGCCCTCGGTCTGCGGGTCGTGCTCGACGTCGTCCCCAACCACACCTCGGACCGGCACCCCTGGTTCCAGGCCGCGCTCGCCGACCCGGACTCCCCCGAGGCGGCCCGCTACCACTTCGCGCCGCCGTCGGAGGAGCCGCCGAACAACTGGCAGTCGCTCTTCGGCGGGCCGGCCTGGTCGCGCACCCCCGACGGCCGCTGGTACCTGCACCTGTTCGCCCCCGAGCAGCCCGACCTCAACTGGCGCGACCCCGCTGTCGCCGCCGACTTCGAGCGGACCCTGCGCTTCTGGCTCGACCGCGGGGTCAGCGGCTTCCGCGTCGACGTCGCCTACGGCCTGTTCAAGGACGCCGGCCTGCGGGACAACCCCGGGGCCTACTCCCCCACGCTCTTCGGCCACGGCCCCGAGCAGGCGATGACCTGGAACCAGCCCGAGGTGCACGACGTCTGGCGCCGGTGGCGCTCGGTCTGCGACGAGTACCCGGACACCATGCTGGTCGGCGAGGTCTGCCTGGCCGACCCGCGGGAGGTCGCGCTCTACTCGCGCCCCGACGAGATGCACCAGTCGTTCTCCTTCCGGCTGCTGAAGTCCCCCTGGTCGGTCGAGTCCTTCGCCGACGGCGTGCGCACCGCGCTCGACGCGTTCGGCGAGGTGGGCGCCCCGGTCTCCTGGGTCCTCGGCAACCACGACAAGGACCGGCAGGTGACCCGGTTCGGCGGGGGCGCGGTGGGCACCGCCCGCGCCCGGGCGGCGGCGCTGCTGATGCTGGCGCTGCCCGGCTCGGCGTACGTCTACGCCGGCGACGAGCTGGGCCTGCCGCAGGCCGTCGTCCCCGACGCGGCCAAGCGCGACCCGATCTTCTTCCGCAGCGGTGGGGCGCGGTCGGGCCGCGACGGCTGCCGGGTGCCGATGCCCTGGAACCCCACGGCCGGCGTCGGCTTCTCCACCGGCGACGCCGAGCCCTGGCTGCCGATCCCCGACGGGTGGGACCGCTACGCGGTCTCCCGCCAGTCCCGCGACGGCGGCTCCATGCTGACCCTCTACCGCCGGGCGCTCGCCCTGCGCGAGGCGCACCCGGCGCTCGGCTCGGGCGAGGCGACGGTCAGCACGCGGGGCGACGTCCTCACGGTGCGGTGCACCGCGCCGGACGGCAGCGTGGTGCGGTGCGTGGTCAACATGGGCTCGGGGACCTCGCTGGTCCGCTCCCGCGGCACCGTGCTGCTGGCCTCGAACACCAGCGTGCGCCGGTCGTCGGCCACCGTGGCGCTGCCGCCGCACACCGCGATCTGGCTCGCCGAGGGCTGAGCCGCGGGCGGGTCCGGGACGAGCGGCGCGCCGTTCGGGACCTAGGGCCCTGCGGCAACCGGTCGCGCGCGACCGACAGTGGGGAGGCCGGGTCCCGGCCCGCCCACGACGAGGAGTGCCCGTGCCCACCACCGATGAGGACCAGGTCGACGTCCTGGACGAGGCGGAGTGCCGTCGCCTGCTCGGTACGGCCTCGATCGGGCGGCTCGGCTTCACCGACGGGGCCCTCCCGGCCCTCGTGCCGGTCAGCTTCGCCCTGCACGAGGGCAGCGTGCTGATCCCCGGCCGGCTCGGCAACAGCGTCGTCGACGCCGTCCGCCGGACGGTGGTCGCCCTGGGGGTGGACGCCTACGACGGCGGGTCAGGCGCCGGGTGGGGCGTGACCGTGGTCGGGCCGTCCCGGGTCGTCAGCGACCCCGCCCTCGTCCTCGAGCACGACCGGCTGGGCCTCCTCACCCCGCCGTCCGGGCCGGGGCGCTGCTACATCGCCGTCCAGATCGGGCTGCTCCGCGGCTGGCGGACGCGGCTGCCGGCCACCCGGGCGCCCGCGGCCCCGGCGCTCCCCGGGCACGCCACGGAGGCGTGAGCCCGGACGCCGGCGGACCTGCCGGGGCCGCGGGACCGGACCCGGACCTGAGCCGGTTCAACGCCCGGCGCCCCGATCGGAGAGGGCCGCGCGGGCGAGCCGGTCCATGACCGCCTCCTCGTCGACGGGCACGGCCAGCACCCGGATCCCGGCGGCGGCCAGCCGCGCGCTGGGCGGGCCCGGCGCCGCCGCGGCGCCGGGCCGCAGCGGGAGCAGCCGGGCGCACACCCGCTCCCGGATCTCCGTGGAGTGCCGGCCGATCCCGCCGGTGAAGACGACGGTGTCCCACCCGTCCAGCGTGGTCACCGCTGCCCCGACGGCCATGGCCACCTGACGGACGAACACCCGCAGCGCCAGGTCGGCGGCGTCCCCGTCGTCGGCCAGCAGGACCCGGACGTCGGTGCTCCCGCCGCTCAGCCCCGCCACCCCCGAGCGCCGGTTGAGCAGCTCGCGCACCGCCGGCACCGAGCCGTCATGCTCGGCGAGCAGCTGCAGCACCACCTCCGGGTCGAGGTCGCCGCTGCGGGTCAGCGAGGGCACGCCGCCGGCCGGGCTGAGGGCCATCGTGGTGGACCGGGGCCGGCCGTCCTCGACGGCGGTCACGCTGCACCCGCTGCCGAGGTGCACCACGACCCCGGCGCCCAGGTCGGGGACCAGCTCGACGACGCTCTGCACGGCCAGCCCGTGGAACCCCCAGCGGCGCAGGCCGGCCGCCCGGTCCGCCGCGGGCAGGGGCAGGGTGGTCGCCTCGTCTGGCAGGTCGCGGTGGAAGCCGCCGTCGGGGACGAGCACCTCCGCGCAGCGGGGCCAGTGCGCCCGGGCGTCGGCGACCACCTGCAGCTGGCGCGGCAGGTGCAGCGGATCGCGGTCGGCCTCCCCGCCCAGCCGCTCCAGCAGCGCGTCGTCGGCGACGCGCGCCGAGTCCAGGGCCGGGCTGCCGTGCACGATGCGGTGCGCGACGGCGGTGGGGCGCAGACCGTGCCGGGCGAGGGCGCCGGCGACCTCGTCCAGCGCCCGCGGCCACCCGCCCGGGCACCCCGCCGTCTCCGGCGCGACGCCCGGCACGGTGACGGTCAGCCGGGCGTCGGGCCCGTCCAGACCGGCGAGGTCGACGTGCAGGCGCAGCTCCGGGTCACGCACCGCCGCCTTGAGCGACGAGGACCCCACGTTGAGCGACAGCAGGACGCCGTCCCGCCCGTCCGCGCCGGCCATGCCCGCCTCCCTCGTCCGTCCGTGGGCGCCCGGGGTGCCCGACGGCAATCGCCGTCCGGAGGTCAGACGGGCTCGACGCCGAAGATCCCGGCCAGGCGCTCGATCTTGCGCGCCCGCCCCAGCCGGGGCAGGTCGCTGCCGTCGCGGATCACCTGCCCGCGGGCGTCGAAGTCGGCGAGGAAGTCCCGCGCCCAGGCGACGTCGGAGGGCGCCGGGCTGATGACCTCGTTGATGACCGGCAGCTGGTCCATGTCCAGGCAGAGCTTCCCGGTCAGGCCGAGGGAGACGGTGACGGCGCTCTGCTCCCGCAGCACCGGGAGGCTGCTGCTCACCGTCGGCCCGTCGATCGGACCGGGGAGTCCACCGATGCGGCTGGCCAGCACCAGGCGGGTCCGCGGGTAGGACATGGCCAGCTCGTCGGCGCTGGTGCCGGTGTCGCGGCGGTAGTCGCCGCTGCCGAACGCGAGCCGGAAGGCCCCGCGGGCGCGGGCGATGTTCACCGCCTCCTCGATGCCGAGGGCCGACTCGACCAGCGCCAGGACGGGCGTGGCGCCACCGAGCCGGTCGAACGTCTCGGTCACGTGCTCGGCGGCCTCGGCCTTGGCGAGCATGACGCCGAGCAGCCCCGGCACCCCGGCCAGCCCGGCCATGTCATCGGCCCAGTAGGGCGTGGAGTGGTCGTTGATCCGCACCCAGGCGCTGCGGCCCTCCTGGGAGAGCCACCGGGCGACGCCCTCGCGTGCCTCCGCCTTGCGCGCGGGGTCGACGGCGTCCTCGATGTCGAGCACCACCGAATCCGCCCTCGACTCGTGCGCCACGTCGAACAGCTCCGTGCGGGCGCCGTTCACCAGCAGCCAGGAGCGCGCGTCCTCGGGACCGACCTTCCTTCGATTCACCACTCCCCCATCCTCGTACGGATCGCCGCACCGCACCCCCCGGCGCGCTCCGCCGGACCCATGTCGATCATGTGACGTGTGCGTCAGCCGACCGTTCCCGGGTACGGCGGTCGCGCCAGCACGTCCGACGACGAGAGGAGTGGTCATGACCGAGCGCGAACTCGAGGAGACGGGGACCGGCGAGGCCGCGAAGCGGATCGGGCAGGCGCCGACGACGACGGACGTGACCGACCCGGAGCGGTCCTCCCGCAACACCGCGGCAGGCACCGGGTCCGAGCCCGGCGAGGGCCCCGTCCAGCCGGCAGCCGACGAGGGCGTGGACCCCTCGGCGAGCATCGAGCCGCACAACGAGGGGCTGGCCTGACCCGTCCGGCCTGACCCTCCCGGCAGCGCGCGGCTGAGCCGGGGCCCGTCGCCCCGGCTCAGCCCGCTGCCACCCGCGGCACGACCTCGGTGCCGAGCAGCTCGATGCCGCGCAGCAGGTCCTCGTGCGCCAGCCGCGGGTTGGTCATCTGGATCGACACGCGGTCGACGCCGCCGAGCTGCCCGGAGATCCGGACCAGCTTCTCGGCGACGCTCTCGGGATCACCCATGAAGAAGGCGCCGTCGGGCCCGCTGGTCGCGTCGAACTGCGCCCGGGTCGGTGCGGCGAAGCCGCGCTCCCGGGAGACCTTGCTGAACAGCTCGTGCCATCCGGGGTAGATCGTGTCGGCGGCGGCCTGCGTGCTGTCGGCGACGAAGCCGAACACGTGCAGCCCCACCTGCAGCTTCTCCGGCGCGTGGCCGGCGTGCGCACCGGCCCGCCGGTAGAGATCGATGAGCGGGGCGAACTGCCGGGGCTCGCCGCCGATGATCGCCACCATGAGCGGCAGGCCGAGCAGCCCGGCCCGGACGAACGACTCCGGCGTCCCGCCCACCCCGACCCAGATCGGCAGCGGGTCCTGGACCGGGCGTGGGTAGACCCCCTGGCCGGTGAGCGCGGGGCGGTGCGTCCCCGACCAGGTGACGTGCTCGGACTCCCGGATGCGCAGCAGCAGGTCGAGCTTCTCGGTGAACAGCTCGTCGTAGTCGCCCAGGCTCAGGCCGAAGAGCGGGAACGCCTCCGTGAACGAGCCCCGGCCGACCACCAGGTCGATGCGGCCACCGCTGATCAGGTCGAGGGTGGCGAACTGCTGGAACACCCGGACCGGGTCCGCGGCGCTGAGCACCGCGACCGCGCTGCCCAGCCGGATGCGGGAGGTGCGGGCGGCCGCGGCGGCGAGGATCACCGGCGGCGCCGAGTCGTAGTACTCCGGGCGGTGGTGCTCGCCGATGCCGAAGGAGTACAGCCCGACCCGGTCGGCGAGCTCGATCTCCTCGAGCAGGTGCGCCATCCGCTCCTGCGGGCCGACCACCCGCTCGGTGCGGGGATCGGTGACGGCCGAGACGAAGCTGTCGACGCCGAGGTGCATGGCCGTCCTCCAGGGATTCGGGTGCGGGCGGTCGGGCGACCGGTCCTCGCGGCAGTCAACGCCGGACGGGCCAGGTGATTCCCCCCGGTGCCGGCCGGCGCCGGGCGCGTCAGGTGCCGGACGTGCCGAGGAGCTCGGGGAGGGTGAGCCGGCCCGCCGTCCCCCGGTCGACCACGGACACCTGCGCGACGGCCGGGCCGCCGCCCGTGCGGTCGAGGGTCCGCACCAGCTCCGCCCACCGTGCGGCGTGCCGCCGCATGCGGCGGGCGGAGATCCGCCGTCCGCGGGCCAGCTGACCGCCCACGGCCACCTCGGGCGGCACGTCCAGGAGCACCAGCCGCACCGGCCGGCCGGCCCGGCGGGCCGCCCGCAGCACCGTCCCGCGCCACACCCGGCTGGTCCAGGGGTCGGTGAGGACGACGACGGGCGCCGCTCCGGCGATCCGGCGCAGCACGCGCCGGCGGTGCGCCAGGTGCACCCACGGGCGCAGCAGCCGGTAGGGGACGCGGACCCCGGCCTCCCGCAGCCGGTCGGCGACCTGCTCGGAGTCCAGGCCGGCCGGCCCGCGCCCCGCGGCGACCAGCCGGCGCAGCAGCGTCGTCTTGCCGCTGCCGGGCAGCCCCGCGATCACGACGAGGCCGCGCGCGGGAGCCGGTGCGCTGCCGCGTCCCGGGCCGGGCCGGACCGGTATCGGTGTCATCACCATGCGCTCCTCCTCCGCTTCTCGGGCCCACCGTGCGCGCCGCCCCTCCCGCCGACGTGTGCAGAAGCTGGGAACCGGCTGTGCGTCCTCCGGCGGGCGGGACGCGGTCGGCGCGAACTCACAGCCGCCCCCCACCTCACCGTCAGCGCAGTCCCAGGCCGCGGACCCACGGTGGGACCCGACGACGACGCCGCGGCGCCCCACGAGGGGGTCGGCCGCGGCCCGCAGACGAGGAGCACTCCCGTGCAGGACTGGGTCTTCGACCGGGACGGCGCGCGCACCCCGCGCTCCCCCGGCACGCCACCGGCCGACGAGACGGCCGCCCCCGCTGCGCCGGCCGCCCGGCCGGGCCGGCGCCGCCGCTGGGCGGTGGCCGGCGCCGCCGCGCTCGCCGTGCTCGGCATCGGGGCCGGCGCCGCCGCGGCCCTCGGCGCCCCGGCGGAGCCGCAGCCGGCGGCGGTTGCGACGGCCGCCGCCCCCCTGGACCAGAGCGCGGCGCAGGACCGGCCGTCCAGGCAGCTCCCGACCGTTCCCGGCCAGTCCGACGACGACGCCGCCGCGCCGGAGGAGGAGACCACCACGGGGACGGCGACCGCCCCGTGGTCGGCCCTGCACGAGGAGCGCGAGGTGCAGCAGCCCGACGGCAGCACGCTCACCATCGCCGTCCAGGGCGGCACGGTGACCGCCCTGGACAGCGCCTCCGTGACCGTCGAGAGCTCCGACGGGTTCTCCCGCACCTACGCGGTGACCGCGGCGACCCGCGTCGCCGGTGGCGGCCTCGACGCCCTGCAGGTGGGCGACGCCGTCCTGGTCGAAGGCGTCGTCGAGGGCGGCACGGCCACCGCGGCGACCATCCGCCCGGCCGGCGGCGGCGCCCCCGGCGGCCGCGCCCCGACCGCGCCCGGCGGCGACACCGGCACCGAGACCGAGACCGAGACCGAGGTGCCCACCCAGGACGCCTGACCCCGCCCCCGCACTCCCACGACCCCCGCACTCCCACGATCCCAGGAGGACCCGTGTCCGACACCCGCTCCCTGCCCACTCCCCCGGCGCCCGGCGCCCTGCTCGAGCACGCCCTGATGGAGGTGAAGAAGGTCGTCGTCGGCCAGGACCGGATGGTCGAGCGGATCGCCGTCGCGCTGCTGGCCCGCGGGCACTGCCTGCTGGAGGGCGTGCCCGGCGTCGCGAAGAGCCTGGCCGTCGAGACGCTGGCCCGGACGGTCGGCGGCAGCTCTGTGCGGCTGCAGTTCACCCCCGACCTGGTGCCGAGCGACATCGTCGGCACCCGCGTCTACCGGCCCTCGCAGGAGCGCTTCGACGTCGAGCTCGGGCCGGTGTTCGCCAACCTGGTGCTGGCCGACGAGATCAACCGCGCGCCGGCCAAGGTGCAGTCGGCGCTGCTGGAGGTCATGGCCGAGCGGCAGGTCTCCATCGGCGGCGTCACCCACCCGCTGCCCGACCCGTTCCTCGTGCTGGCCACGCAGAACCCGATCGAGAGCGAGGGCGTCTACCCGCTGCCCGAGGCGCAGCGCGACCGCTTCCTCATGAAGGTGGTCGTGCCGCACCCGACGATGTCGGAGGAGATGGAGATCGTCCGCCGGATGTCGGTGCGCCCGCCGCGGGCCGAGCAGGCGCTGACGCTCGGGCAGCTCGTGGCGCTGCAGGACGCCGCCGAGGCGGTGTTCGTGCACCACGCCATCGCCGAGTACGCCGTGGCCCTGGTCATGGCGACCCGCGAGCCGGCGACGTGGCGGCTGCCGGAGCTCGAGCGCCTGATCGGGGTCGGCGCCTCGCCGCGCGGCAGCCTGGGCCTGGTCCGCGCGGCGCGTGCGCTGGCCCTGCTGCGCGGGCGCGACTACGTCGTCCCGGAGGACGTCGCCGACCTCGCCGTGGACGTCCTGGCCCACCGGCTGGTGCTCTCCTACGAGGCGCTGGCCGACGGCGTGACCGCGGAGGAGGTCGTCGGCCGGGTGCTGGCCACCATGCCGCAGCCGACGGTGGCCCCCTCCCAGCACACCGTCGTCCGGCCGGACCTGCAGCGGGTCGTGGCATGAGGCCGCTCCCGCCGCCGCCGGACGCGCCCGAGGCGCAGGTCCGCCGGCTGACCCTGGAGGTGTCCCGCCGCCTCGACGGGCTGCTGCAGGGCGACCACGTCCGGCTCACCCCCGGTCCGGGCAGCGAGCCGGCCGATCCGCGCCTGCACGCACCCGGGGACGACGCCCGCCGCATCGACTGGGCGGTGACCGCGCGCACCGGGGAGACCCACGTCCGCGCCACGACCGCCGACCGGGAGCTGGAGACCACCCTGGTCGTCGACCTCACCCCGTCGATGGCCCTGGGCACGCGGCGCACGGAGAAGCGGGCGCTCGCCCTGGCCGTGGCCGGCGCCCTGGCGCAGCTGACCAGCGCGCACGGCGACCGGGTGGGCGCCGTCCTGCTGACCGCGGACGGCGTCCGGCGGGTGCCGCCCCGGGCGGGCCGCACCGCCGCGCTCGCGCTGCGGCACGTCCTGGCCGGCACGCCGCGGGCCGCCGACGGCCGGGGCGCCGACCTCGCCGACGTGCTCACCGAGCTCGCCCGCCCGCCCCGCAGGCGCGGGCTGGTGGTGGTGCTGAGCGACCTCGCCGAACCCGGCGGCGCCGGCGACGAGCCGCGCTGGGCCCGGGCGCTGCAGCTGCTCGCCCAGCGCTGCGACGTGGTCGTCTGCCACGTCCAGGACCCGCTGGAGACCGAGCTGCCGGCCGTCGGCACCCTGCACGTCGTCGACGTCGAGACCGGCCGCCAGCTGGAGGTGCGCACCACCCGGGCGGTGCGCGACCGGTACCGCGCGGCGGCCGCGGCCCGCACCGGGGCGCACCGGGCCGCCGTGCTCGCCGCGGGCGCGGGCCACGTGCTGCTGCGCACCGACCGCGACTGGCTGCCCGAGCTCGCCCGCCACCTGTCCGCCCGGCGCACCTCGCTGCGCCGGCGCCGGGCCGCGTCGCCGGCCCGGCGCCCGTCGCCCCTCGTCCACCCGGGAGCATCCGCATGACCGACCTGTCGTTCGAGGCGCCGTGGCGCCTCCTGCTGCTGCTCGCCGTCGCGGCCGTCGCCGTCGGCTACCTGGTCGCGCAGCGGCGCCGCACCGCCTACGCCGTCCGCATCGCCGACGCCGACCTGCTGGCCTCCGTCGCGCCCCGGGCCCCGCGCTGGCGGCGGCACGTGCCGGCCGCCCTGCTGGTGACCGCGCTGGCGTTCATGGTCACCGCGTTCGCCAAGCCGGCGGCCGCGGTGGAGGTGCCGCGCGAGGCGGCCACCGTCGTCGTCGCCATCGACACCTCGACCTCCATGCAGGCCACCGACGTCGCGCCGTCCCGGTTCGAGGCGGCGCAGGCGGCCGCGGTGGAGTTCGTCGAGCAGCTGCCCGAGGGCATCGACGTCGGGCTGGTCAGCTTCTCCGGCACGGCCGTGGTGGAGGTCGCCCCGACCGACGACCACGAGGCCGTCGTGTCGGCCATCGAGGAGTTGCGGATGTCCCAGGGGACGGCGATCGGCGAGGCGGTCGCCGCGGCGGTCGCCGCCGCCGGCCAGGCCCCGGTCGAGGCCGGCGAGGAGCCGGTCCCGGCGTCGATCGTGCTGCTCTCCGACGGCACCAGCACCCAGGGCCGTTCGGTCGAGGACTCCGTCGAGGTGGCGACGACGGCCGGCATCCCGGTCTCGACCATCGCCTACGGCACGTCCGACGCCGACGTGAGCGTGCAGGGCCAGCGGGTGTCGGTGCCGGTGGACACCGCTGCCCTGGCGGACCTGGCGGCCGCCACCGGCGGGCAGGCCTACACCGCCGAGAGCGGCAGCGAGCTCGAGGACGTCTACGCCGACATCGGCGAGCAGGTGGGCACGACCACCGAGCGCGAGGACATCTCCTCGACGTTCGCGGGGGTGGCCCTGCTGGTCGCCCTGGGCGCGGCGGGTGGCTCGCTGGCCTGGTCACCCCGGCTGCCCTGACCCGCTCCCCCCGCCGAGCCGGCCACCTCCCCCGGGAGGTGGCCGGCCCGGTGCGTCCGGCGTCAGCCCGCCGGCGGGACCACCCGGTCCAGCCAGGCCAGCAGGTCGGCGACGACCTCGTCGCGGTTGGTCTCGTTGAACACCTCGTGCCGTGCCTCCGGGTAGACGGCGAGGGTGACGTCGGTGAGCCCGGTGTCGCGCAGCCGCTGCACCAGCCCGTGCACCAGGGCCAGCTGCCCGGTCACCGGGTCCCGGTCGCCGACGGCGACGTAGACCGGCAGGTCGGTGCGCAGCCCGGCGAGCCTTCCCGGGTCGGCCACCTGCCGGGCGGAGACGAACATCTGCCGGCTGTCCGTGGCGGAGAGCCCGAAGCCGCAGCGCGGGTCGGCGACGTAGGCGTCGACCTCGGCCTCGTCTCGGGAGAGCCAGTCGTACTCGGTGCGGGCCGGCGCGAAGGCGGCGTTGAAGGCGGAGAGGTCCGTCGGCCCGTCGAGGTCCATGGCCGGCTCCAGCAGGTCCAGCGCGGCGGTGCCGGTGAGCACCAGGCCGGCCAGCTCGGCGGAGTGGTCGAGGACGTACTGCTGGGCGGCGAAGGAGCCCATGCTGTGGCCCAGCAGCACCAGCGGCACGTCGGGCAGGTCGGCGCGGACGTGCGCGCTCAGCCGACCGATGTCGCGCACCAGCTCGTCCCAGCCGCCGGGGCCGAGGTCGCCCCAGCGGCCGTCCTGCGCGGTGGCGCCGTGCCCCCGGTGGTCCTGCCCGACGACCACCCAGCCCGCGCCGGTCAGGGCCGCGGCCAGGCGCTCGTAGCGGAGCAGGTGCTCGCCCATCCCGTGGGTCAGCTGGAGGATGCCGCGCACCGGGCCGGTCGGGTCCCACCGGTAGGCGGTGACGCGGACGTCGGAGGCGGAGTCGATCGAGAAGGTCTGATCCGGCATGCCGGGAGGCTACGGGCGACCGGCGGCCGGCGGGGTCCCCCGGAACGACGCAGCGGCGCCGCCCCGGCGGAACGGGTGCGGCGCCGCTGCTCGGCCGGCCGGTGGTGGCGTCAGTCGGCCGGGGTCTCCTCGGTCGACTCGGTGCTCTGGGCCGAGCTGCGGGAGGCGTCGTCCCCGCGGTCGCCCCTCCCGCCGCGGCCGAGGTGCGTGCTCTCGATCCGCTCGGTCACCCGCGTCTCGACGTCGGCCAGCCGTTCGTCGGCCTGCTCCTGGGTGAGCCGCCCCTCCTCGACGGCCTCGGCGATCCGCTCCTCCTCCGCCAGCACCAGGGCGTCGACCAGGTCCTCGGCAGCCACGCCCTGGTCCTCGGCGACGTCGGCGAGCGTGGTCCCGTCGGGCTCGAGCGCCGTCCGGAGCTCCTCCTCGGTCAGACCCAACGCCCCGGCCGCGGCCGACAGGTCCAGCCAGCCGCCCCCCGGGTGCCCGCCGCGCCCGCCGAGACCCTGCTCGGCGAGCGTCCCGGCCACCTGGTCGGCCTGCTCCTGGGTCAGCGAGCCGTCGGAGACCAGGCCGGACAGGGCGTCGCGGATGCGGTCCGTGGCGCCGGCGGCCGCCTCGGCCGTCGCGGCCGGCGCGGCGAGGGCGGGCACGGCGACCGCCAGGCCGGTCAGGGTCAGCGCACCTGCGGCGGCGCCGACGACGATCTTCTTGCGCACGGGAACCCCTCCTCCGCGGTCGGCCCCTCCGACCGCTCCCGCCAGCCTCCGGGCTCCGGCTGTGACGGACCTGTGGATCCGCCGTGAGCCGGCCGTGCATCCGGCCGTGCATCCGGCCGTGCCGAGCCCCACGGACGACGCCCAGCCGGCGTCCAGCCCGCGCACAGCCGGCCGGACGACCGTGGCGGCATGGACGTCGACCCGACCGGACTGCTCTTCGACTGCACCGCGGCCCGCACCGTGGTCCTGGCCCGCCGGCCCGCGAACGGGTGCGCCGTCGAGTGCGTCGTCTCGGACGTGGTCTGGGGCGACGTGGTCCGGCTCCTCCGGTGGGCCACGGCAGATCCCCGGGACGACCCCGGGCTCCGGGCCGGCACGTGGGAGCGGCTGGCCGTCGCGTGCGCGGACCTGCTGCGCCGGCTGCCCGGGCTCTGCGACGAGATCGCCGAACCGTGGGGCATCGACGGACCGGCGGTGCCGCCGGGGCTGGACGCCCCCGCCCGCATCGACCGGGCGGCCGGCCGGATCGCCGAGCTGCTCGGGTCGCCGTACCCGGTGCCGCTGCGCGCCCTCGCCGCCGAGGTCGATGCCCTCGGATCGGCCGCGTTCCAGGCGCTGGCCGGGGACGCCGGCCCGGCGGTCAGGACGGTCCCGTGAGCGCCCGGAGCACCGCGCTCCACGGCCTCCTCGGTGCGGCCCTCGTGGTGGTGGCCGCGCTGACGCTGGCCCCCGAGGGCGCCGGATGGTCGTGGGGGTCGCCGACCGAGGAGCTGCGCTGGTACGTCACCGGCCTGGACTCCACCGCCACCGTGCGGCAACTGCTGGGCAACCTCGGGCTGCTCGTCGTCCCGGCCGCCCTCGCCGTCCTCCGGTGGCCCGCGCTGGGACGGCCGGACCGGCTGGTCCTGACCGCCGTCGCCGCCGGCGCGAGCATCGAGCTGCTCCAGCTGCTGCTCCCGCTCGGGCGGGTGGTGTCGCCGCTGGACGCCGCGCTCAACGCCGCCGGCGCCGTCGCGGCGGGGCTCCTGGTGGCCGCCGGGACCGCCGGCCGGCTCACCGCGTCCCCCGGCGTACCGGGCTGACCGGCCCCCGCTCCGGGCGCCCCGGTCGGCGCCGTCCGGCAGGATCGGCGACGACGCGGGGGTGCCATCGGGGTGCCCGCGCGCACGACCCGACGGAGGACCCGCGCATGCCCCGACCCGGCCGTATCCAGCACCCGGAGCTGGCCCGCCGGGTCGTACCCGCGGACGCCGCGGCCGCGCTCATCGGCCCCGGCGACACCGTGGGCATGAGCGGCTTCACCGGCGCCGGCTACCCGAAGGTGGTGCCCGAGGCGCTGGCCCGCCGGATCAGCGCCGCGCACGCGGCCGGCGAGGCCTTCCGCGTCAACGTGTGGACCGGCGCCTCGACCGCTCCGGAGCTCGACGGCGTCCTCGCCGCGGCCGACGGCGTCGACCTGCGGCTGCCCTACCAGTCCGACCCGGTCACCCGGGCCAAGATCAACGCCGGCGAGATGGACTACCTCGACGTCCACCTCTCGCACGTCGCCCAGCTGGCCTGGGAGGGGTTCCTCGGGCCGCTGGACGTCGCGGTCGTCGAGGTCAGCGGCATCACCGCCGACGGCGACCTCGTGCCCTCGTCCTCGATCGGCAACAACAAGACCTGGCTGGACCGCGCCGAGCGGGTGATCCTGGAGGTCAACTCGTGGCAGAGCGCCGACCTCGAGGGCATGCACGACATCTACTACGGCACCGCCCTCCCGCCGCACCGGCTGCCGATCCCGCTCACCGGGCCGGCCGACCGGATCGGCACGCCCTACCTGCGGTGCGCGCCGGAGAAGATCGTGGCGGTCGTCGAGACGCACGCCCCGGATCGCAACAGCCCGCTGGCCGCTCCGGACGAGACCTCCCGGCGGATCGCCGGCCACCTGGTGGAGTTCCTCGAGCACGAGGTCGCCCGGGGGCGCCTGCCCGAGGGCCTGCTGCCCCTCCAGTCCGGGGTGGGCAACGTGGCGAACGCCGTGCTGGCCGGCCTGGAGACCTCCCGGTTCACGGGGCTGTCGGCCTACACCGAGGTCATCCAGGACGGGATGCTCGAGCTGCTGGACTCCGGGACGCTGTCGGTCGTCTCGGCGACCGCCTTCTCCCTGGGCCCCGACGTCGCCACGGCGTTCAACGACTCGGCCGCCGCCTACCGCGACCGGATCGTGCTGCGGCCGCAGGAGATGAGCAACCACCCGGAGATCGTCCGCCGGCTGGGGGTGCTGGCGATGAACGGGATGATCGAGGCCGACATCTACGGCAACGTCAACTCCACCCACCTGATGGGCAGCCGGATCCAGAACGGCATCGGGGGCTCGGGCGACTTCGCCCGCAACGCCTACCTGTCGTTCTTCCTCAGCCCGTCGACGGCCAAGGGCGGGGCGATCTCGAGCATCCTGCCGATGGTGTCCCACGTCGACCACACCGAGCACGACGTGCAGGTCCTGGTCACCGAGCAGGGGCTGGCCGACCTGCGCGGGCTCTCGCCCCGGCGGCGGGCGCACGCGGTGATCGCGCACTGCGCGCACCCGGACTTCCGGCCGCTGCTCGAGGACTACCTGGAGCGCGCCGAGCGCGGCGCCTACGGCCGGCACACCCCGCACCTGCTCGCCGAGGCGCTGAGCTGGCACACCCGGTACATGGAGACCGGCTCGATGCTGCCGGGCTGAGCGCCGGCGGCGGGCTCAGGCGTCGACCGCCTCGTGGGTGTTGACCCCGGGGATCCGGCGCACCGACCCCCAGCCGAACCGGGCCCACGCCACCAGCAGCGCGGCGCCGGCGAGCGAGCCGAGCGCGTCGCGGACCAGGTTGCCGTTGGTGTCGTCGTTGCCCTCGGACAGCGCGGTGCCGAACCAGGCGTCGGACCGCCACTCGTAGATCTCCCACAGCGCGCCCACCGTGACGCCGAGCGCCGCCGTCACCACCGCGATGCCGACGTAGTGCCGCAGGTGCGTCTCGTCCCGGGGGTCGGGGACGACGTCCAGCCGGGCCAGCGCGATGTAGATGACCGGCGCGGTGAGCATCGGCAGCGAGAAGTGCACCAGGTCGTCGAACCGGACGAACCGGTCGTAGAGCCCCCACACCTCGCCGAACCCCTGCAGCGCCATGCCCAGGGTCACCGACAGGTCGTAGACCCGCGGCAGGTTCACCAGCCGCGCGACGAGCGTGACCGCCCCCATGACGGCGAGCACCGCGGCCGAGCCGGCGTCCCCGGCGACGGCGTACCAGACGGCCCCGCCCAGGAGGACCAGCCGCAGCACATCGATGCCGTCCCGGACGATCGGCGTCCAGTCCCCGAGCAGGAGCCTGCGCGCGTCCACCGCCGGTGACCGGACCGCTCAGCCGGACTCGGCGATCCGCTTGATCGCCGCGAGCGTGACGGGGATGCCCTCGTGGGCCTGGCGGGTCCGCTCGGCGATCTGCTCGGGAGCCGCCTCGCCGTAGCGCTCGGCGAAGAAGGCCAGCCCGCCGGGGAGGAACTCCCACGACTCGGTGAGCTCGGTGCCGCCGTCGACGGGAGCGAGCGTGAAGCTCCAGTGCACGAGGGAGCCGCCGACGATCCAGGCGAACTCCCGGCCGCGGTCGGCCACGACCACCTGCGAGCGCGTCTCCCAGGTCCGCTCCGGGGTCACGTTGCGGCCGGTGAACCAGTCCCCGACCTGCCCCGACGCGCCCTCGTCCCACCAGCAGGCGGCGCAGACGGGGCTCCACTCGCCGGTGCGGGGAACGTCGGAGACCAGGTCGTAGAGGGCCTCCGGGGACGTCGCGACGGTGATCGATCCGGAGTGACGTAGCTCGCTCACCCCGGAAGTCTCGCAGTCGTCATGCGTGGTCGCGCGGACGGCCCGGGTATGCGCGCCGCGTGGAAGAGCTGCTGCAGGAAGTCGTCAACGTCCTCGTCGTCATCGTCGAGGCGTGCGGCGCCGCGGTCATCATCATCGGCGCCGTCTGGGCGTTCATCCGGTTCGCCTGGGCCGGTCTGCGGCACCGCAGCACCCACGGCTTCGTGCCGGTCCGGCTGACGCTGGGGCGCTTCCTGGCCCTGGGCCTGGAGTTCCAGCTCGCCAGCGACGTGCTGCGCACCGCCGTGGCGCCCAGCTGGGAGGAGATCGGGCAGCTCGCCGCCATCGCCGCCATCCGGACGGTGCTGAACTACTTCCTGGGCAAGGAGATCGCCGAGGAACGCCGCCAGGTCGAGGAGGACAAGGACCAGGACCGCGACCGCGACCGGCCGTCCGGTCCCTCGTCGTCCGACAGCGACGGGGCGACGACGCCGGCCGGGCGGGCCGGGTGAGCTCGACGCTGGCCGCCGTCACCGGGGCCGCCGCGCAGCTCGTCGCCGGGGCGGCGGTCGTCAGCGCGCTGGTCGCCCTGGCCGCCACCCGCCGTCCGGCGCTGGCGCTCGGCATCCTGCTCGACCTGCTGGTCGCCGCCGGCCTGCTCCGCCTGGCCGGGGACCCCGGCTGGCAGGCGATCGCCACCGCGGCCGTCGTCATCGCCCTCCGCCACCTGGTGGGCTACGGCCTGCGGCTCGGGGCACGCTCCTGGGAGGCCCGCGGCCCGCGGCCGGAGCGGCCCTCCCGGCGGTACGACGAGGCCGCCCGCCGGCTGCTCCACCCGGCCTGGCGGCAGTGACGGCCGGCCGGGTCCGGGGCGCCCGCGCGGGCCGGGGTGGCTAGGGTCCGCCGGTGACCTTCTCCATCGTCGGGCGCTCCCCCGACGGCACGGCGCTCGGCGTCGCGGTGGCCAGCAAGTTCCTCGCCGCGGGCGCCTACGTGCCGGCGGCGGCCGCCGACGCCGGCGCGCTCGCCACCCAGGCGCACGTGAACCTGGAGCTGCGCACCCGCGGCATCGAGCTGCTCCGCCAGGGGGTGGGCGCCGCCGAGCTGCTGACCCGCTTCTTCGCCGGCGACCCGCAGCGCGACCAGCGCCAGGCCGGCGTCGTCGACCGCACCGGCGCGGCCGCCACCTTCACCGGCGACCGTGCGCAGCCGTGGGCCGGCGGGCGCACCGGCGGGGGCCCGGCGGGGTCCTTCGCCGCGCAGGGGAACCTCCTCGCCGGCCCCGAGGTGGTGGACGCGATGGCCGACCGCTGGCAGGCCACGGCCGCCGAGCCCTCGCTGGCCCGGCGGTTGGTCGGCTGCCTCGCGGCGGGCCAGGACGCCGGTGGCGACCCGCGCGGGAAGCAGGCCGCGGCGGTGCTCGTGGTGTCCGCCGGGGCGGGTTACGGCGGCCTCGGCGACGTCGTGGTCGACCTGCGCAGCGACGACTCCCCCGAGCCGATCGGCGAGCTGGCCCGGATGCTCGACCTGCACGACCTGTACTTCGGCGCCACACCCGAGGACGAGCTGCTGCCCTACGACGACGCCCTCGCCGGCGAGCTGCGCGCACGCCTGGCCCGCACCGGCTACGCCACCGGGGACGTGCAGCGCGACCTGTACGACTGGATGGGCCGGGAGAACTTCGAGGAGCGCTGGCACGACGGCCGGCTCGACCCCGTCGTCCTGGCGCACCTGCGGGCCACCACCGGGCTGCCGTGATCCGCCGCCCGGGGCGTCAGGCGCGGCCCGCCTCGGCGGCGGCCGGCGTGTCCCCGCCCTCGAGGTCGCCCTCGGTGTCGAGGTAGGCCTGCTGCAGCTCGGCGAGCAGGGCCGGGTCCGGCTCGGCCCACATCTTCCGGTCCACCGCCTCGAGCAGCCGCTCGGCGATGCCGTGCAGCGCCCACGGGTTCGACTGCTCCATGAACTCCCGGTTCTCCGGGTCGAGCACGTAGGTCTGCGCCAGCTTCTCGTACATCCAGTCGGCCACCACGCCGGTCGTGGCGTCGTAGCCGAACAGGTAGTCGACGGTGGCGGCCAGCTCGAAGGCGCCCTTGTAGCCGTGCCGGCGCATGGCCGCCAGCCACTTGGGGTTGACCACGCGGGCCCGGAAGACGCGGGCGGTCTCCTCGGTCAGCGACCGGGTGCGCACCTGCTCGGGCCGGGTGGAGTCGCCGATGTACGCCAAGGGCTGCGAACCGGTGAGCGCGCGCACCGTGGCGACCATCCCGCCGTGGTACTGGAAGTAGTCGTCGGAGTCGGCGATGTCGTGCTCGCGGGTGTCCACGTTCTTGGCCGCCACCGCGATCCGCTTGTAGGCCGCCTCCATGTCGGGGCGCGCCTGCACGCCGTCGAGGTCGCGGCCGTAGGCGTAGCCGCCCCAGACCGCGTACACCTCGGCGAGGTCGGCGTCCCCGCGCCAGTTCCGGCTGTCGATCAGCGAGAGCAGCCCCGCCCCGTAGGCGCCCGGCTTGGAGCCGAACACCCGGGTGGTGGCCCGCCGGCGGTCGCCGTGGGTCGCCTCGTCGGCGTCCACGTGGGCCCTGACGAAGTTGACGTCGGCCGGCTCGTCCAGGCCGGCGGCCAGCGTGACGGCGTCGTCGAGCATGGTGACCACGTGCGGGAAGGCGTCCCGGAAGAAGCCGCTGATCCGCACGGTGACGTCGATCCGCGGCCGGCCCAGCTCCTCGAGCGGGACCGGCTCCAGCGCGGTCACCCGCCGCGACGCCTCGTCCCACACCGGGCGGACGCCGAGCAGCGCCAGCACCTCGGCGATGTCGTCGCCCGAGGTGCGCATGGCCGAGGTCCCCCAGACCGACAGCCCGACCGAGCGCGGGTACTCGCCGGTGTCGGCGCGGTAGCGGTCGACGAGCGACTCGGCCATCGCCTGACCGGTCTCCCAGGCCAGCCGGGAGGGCACCGCGCGCGGGTCGACGGAGTAGAAGTTGCGACCGGTCGGCAGCACGTTGACCAGCCCGCGCAGCGGCGAGCCCGACGGGCCGGCCGGCACGTACCCGCCGTCGAGGGCGTGCAGGGTGGCGTCCAGCTCGTCGGTGGTGCGCGCCAGCCGGGGCACCACCTCGTCGACGGCGAACCGCAGGACGGCGGCCACCTGCTCGTCGTCGCGGTCGAGCACCTCGCGGACGACGTCGTCGACGGCCGCGGCGGCCCACCCGCGCTCCTCCATCCGGGAGACGAGGGCGTCGGCCAGCTCCTCGACGGCGTCGGTGGCCTTGAGGCCCGCGGTGCCGTCCTCGGCGAGGCCGAGCGCCTCGCGCAGGCCCGGCAGAGCCACCGAGCCGCCCCAGATCTGGCGGGCTCGTAGCATCGCCACGACCAGGTCGACCCGGTTCTGCCCGGACGGCGGCGTGCCGAGCACGTGCAGGCCGTCGCGGATCTGGGAGTCCTTGATCTCGCAGAGCCAGCCGTCGACGTGCAGGATCATCTCGTCGAAGTGGTCGTCCTCCGGCCGCTCGTTGAGCCCCAGGTCGTGGTCGAGCTTCGCGGCCTGCAGCAGGGTCCAGATCTGCGCGCGGACGGCGGGCAGCTTGCCCGGGTCCATCGCCGCGATGTTGGCGTGCTCGTCGAGCAGCTGCTCGAGCCGGGCGATGTCGCCGTAGGAGTCGGCGCGGGCCATCGGCGGGACCATGTGGTCGATCAGCGTGGCGTGCGCGCGGCGCTTGGCCTGGCTGCCCTCACCGGGGTCGTTGACCAGGAACGGGTAGATCAGCGGCAGGTCGCCGATCGCGGCGTCCGGTCCGCACGACGCCGACAGCCCGACCGTCTTGCCCGGCAGCCACTCCATGTTGCCGTGCTTGCCGACGTGCACCAGCGCGTGCGCGCCGAAGACCGACCGCAGCCACCAGTAGGCGGCCAGGTAGTGGTGCGAGGGCGGCAGGTCGGGGTCGTGGTAGATGGCGATCGGGTTCTCCCCGAAGCCACGGGGCGGCTGCACCATCAGCACGACGTTGCCCGCGCGCAGGGCGGCGAAGACGATGGCGCCGTCGGAGTCGTCGACGAACAGCGACCCGGGTGCCGGGCCCCAGTGCTCCTCCATCGCCTCCCGCAGGTCGGCCGGCAGCGTCTCGAAGAACGCCCGGTACTCGGCGGCGGGGATGCGGACGGGGTTGCCGCTGAGCTGCTCCTGGGTCAGCCAGTCGGCGTCCTGGCCGCCGGCGGCGATGAGCGCGTGCACCAGCGCGTCGCCGTCGAGGTCTGCCACCCCGGGAAGCGCGTCCGGGCCGTCGAACGGGCCGATGTCGTAGCCCTCCCCGGCCATCGCGGCGAGCAGCCGGACGACCGAGGCGGGGGTGTCCAGGCCGACGGCGTTGCCGATGCGGGCGTGCTTGGTCGGGTAGGCGCTGAGCATCACCACGATCCGGCGCTCCTCCGGCGGGGTGTGCCGCAGCCGGGCGTGGGCGACGGCGGTGCCGGCAACGCGGGCGGCCCGCTCCGGATCGGCCACGTAGGAGGTCAGGCCGTCCTCGTCGGTCTCCTTGAACGAGAACGGCACGCTGATCAGCCGGCCGTCGAACTCGGGGATCGCCACCTGGTTGCCGACGTCGAGCGGCGAGAGGCCGTCGTCGTCGGCCAGCCACTCCGCCCGGGAGCGAGTCAGGCACAGCCCCTGGATCACCGGCACGTCGAGAGCCGCGAGCTCGCCGACGTCCCAGGCGCCGTCGTCGCCACCGGCCTGGGCGGTGGCCGGCCGGGAGCCGCCGGCCGCCAGCACGGTGACCACCATGGCGTCGGCGGTGCGCAGCGTCTCGAGCAGCCCGGGGTCGACGGTGCGCAGGCTGGCGGTGAACACCGGCAGCGCCTGCCCGCCGGCCGCCTCGATCGCGGCGCAGAGCTCCTCGACGAACGCGGTGTTGCCGGCCAGGTGGTGCGCCCGGTAGTAGAGGACGGCGACCCGCGGGCCGCTCGTCGTCCGCGGGGTGCGGTCCAGCGGCCCCCAGTCCGGCGCGACCGACGGCGGCTCGAACCCCTCGCCGGTGAGCAGCACCGTGTCGGAGAGGAAGCGGTGCAGCTGGACGAGGTTGTCCGGCCCGCCCTGGGCCAGGTAGCCGTGCGCCTCGGTGGCCACGCCCATCGGGACGGTGGAGAGCTCCATCAGCTCGGCGTCGGGCACCTGCTCGCCGCCGAGGACGACGACCGGTGCGGGCCCGGCCAGCAGCGGCGCGAGCATCTCCTCGTACTGGCGCCGGACGCCGAGGATGCGGACGACGACGAGGTCGCTGCCCTCGACCAGCGCGGCGACGCCGTCGGCGCCGAGGCGGACGGGGTTGCCCAGGCGCCAGTCGGCCTCGCTGGCCCGGGCCGACAGCAGGTCGGTGTCGCTGGTGGAGAGCAGGGTGAACACGCGTGGGCCTCCTCGGGGTCCGCGCCCCGGTTCGCTGGGCACGGCAGCCGGAGTGTCTGGCTCACCCGGCATCTCGACGACGCCGGGCCTCACAGTGGCGGGACCGCACCGGATTCGCACCGGTTTCCTCGCTGGACTGCCGTGATTGACCGCAGACGCTACCGGGTGCCGGAGGCGGCCCCGGCGCCGGAGATGCGTCGGGGTCCTCCACCCGGCGAGTGCCCGGGGCGAGCCGGGCATCGAGGTCCGGGGTGAAGCGGGCGGGCCCGCCGGCGACAAAGCGGCACCGGCCGCATCCGGGCGGTGTGCCGGAGGGGAAGGACGGGTACGAACCGGTTCTTCGAGGGAGTCGTCATGGCACTGCGTCCGCACCTCCACCGCACCCGCACGGCACCCGGCACCCGCACCCCGCCCGACACCCCGGCGAGCCCGTCGGAACCGGTCGCCCCGTCCGCACGTGCCGTTGAGCCCGCGGGCTCCGACCGACGGAAGACCGACGGCGCCCGGGCCGGCAGCCGGGTGCCGGCCGTCCACCGGATCGGCGCGGTGGTCGTCGCCGCGGTGATCGCCGTCTTCGGCATCCTCGGCTTCGCCGACGGGCTGGACTTCTTCTCGACCGACGGCGAGCGGGTCCTGGGCCTGTCCTCGAACGGCCTGCTGTCGACCATCTCCGTCGTCACCGCCGCCGTGCTGATCGCCGCCGCCGTGCGGGGGCCGCGGATCGCGTCGACGGTCATGATCGTCGTCGGCGTGCTGTTCCTGGTCTCCGCGCTGGCCAACCTCGCCGTGCTGCAGACCGACCTGAACTTCCTGGCGTTCCGCTTCGCCAACGTCGTCTTCTCGGTCGTCGCCGGCCTGGTCCTGCTGCTCCTGGGGGCCTACGGCCGGGTCAGCGGGAACCTGCCCGCCGACAGCCCCTACGCCCACCCCGCCGACGGCGTGGCCGAGGACGACGCCGGCGACGGGTTCCCCTCGACCCCGGCGGAGTTCGCCGCCGAGCGGGCGATGCGGGACGCGGAGGTCGCGGTGGTCGCGCACACCGCCAGCGCCGACCAGCGGCGCCGGGTGGCGGCCATGTCCCACCACCGCAGCCGGGCCGACCGCCGTCGGGCGTGGATGTCCTTCGACGGGCCGTCCGGCCGCCCGGCCGGCAGGCCGTAGCCCCGCGGGTGGCTCAACCGGACCGGGCGCAGGGGTTCACCGGAGCGGCGCGGACCGGAGCCACCACACGCCCAGGACCACCCCGGCGAGGGTGACGCCGCACCACACGGCCGCCGAGACGACGTACCCGACGAGCGCCGCCGTGGCGAGCGCGGCCGAGGCGGTCAGGAACGAGGCGAGCAGGGGCACCGTCGTGAGCGTCGTGAAGTCGGTGCCCGCCGTGGCGGGGCGGGACAGGTCCATGCTCACCGTGTAGACCACCACGTTGAGCGCCGTGTACGCGACGAGGAAGCCGCTGAGCGCCACCACCGTGCCGACGAGCAGCGCCGTTCCCCGCAGCAACGGGACCAGCCCGGCCGTCGAGACGGCCAGCGCGACGCCGCCGCCCGCCAGGACGGCGGCCCGTCCCCAGCGCCGGACCAGCCAGCCGGCGAGCGGGCCGGCCAGCGCCGCCGGCACGCTGACCACGACACCGGTGACCACGCCGATCCGGGTGAGGGACCACCCGGCGTCCACCAGTGCCGCGCTGGGCAGCGCATACACCCCGGCGGCGCCGCCGTAGACCAGCGGCACCACGACCAGCGCCCACGACGGCACGCGGGGACGGAGGAACACGCCGACCAGCGCGCGCCACGCACCGGCGCCCGGCGCGCGCGGGTCGCGGACGGGCTCGCGGAAGCGGAGGACGACGACGAGCGCGACGAGGGTGAGCGCCGCGAGCAGCAGCACCGCCGGAACCCACCCCGCGCGGTCGTACACGAGGACGCAGACACCACCACCGAGCACCGTGCCGACGTAGCTGGCGCCCACCTGCACCCCGTTGCCGAGGCCGCGGTCCTCCGGGCGCAGCAGCCGCACCCCCAGGGCGTCGGTGGCCACGTCCTGGGTCGCCGACAGCAGCACGTAGAGGGCGCAGACGCCGACGAGCGGGCCGAGCGAGGCGGCGGGGTCGTCGAAGGGCAGCAGCGAGAGCAGCGCGAGGACCATGCCGGTCTGGAGCACCAGCAGCCAGGACCGGTGGTGGCCGAGCCGCCGTGACCTTTACCGGTCGAGCAGCGGCGCCCAGAGCAGCTTGAGCGGCCAGGCGAGGCCGAGCAGCGAGACGAGCGAGAGGTCCTCGAGGGACACCCCGTCGGCCCGGAGGATGGCGACCAGCCCGACGGTGAGGAAGCCGATGCCGACGTACTGGGTCACCCAGAGGGTCGTCAGCAGGCCCCACGGCGGCCGGTCCACGGCCACCGGAGACCGTCCGGCGACGGCCGGAGCGGACGCTGCGCTCACGTCGCACGCCAGTAGCCGGCCGCCGAGACGCGGTCCTTGCCCACGCCGAGGTCGCGGCGCAGGTGCCGGGTCAGCGCCCGGGTCGCCGCCGCCTCGCAGGCGACCCAGAACCAGTCCCGCGCCGGGTCCGCCGAGCCGTCGGCCGACCACGAGCCGGTGACCGCGTCGACCACCGCACGTCCGGGTTCGCCGTCCCGGTCGACCCAGACGACGTCGTGCCCGCCGCGGGCGCGTACCGGGAGGTCGCGGTCGGCCGGGTGGCCCGCCTCGACCCACACCCGCGCGGGTGTCGACGGGTGGGCGTCGAGGAGCGAGTTGACCGCGGGCAGGGACGCCGGGTCGCCGACGAGGTGCAGCAGCTGGGCGTCGAGCGGCGGCTGCTCGTCGCGCGTGCCCTGCACCGTCGCGTCGATCGTCGCTCCGGGCCGTGCCGCGAGCGACCAGTTCGCCGCCGGGCCCTCGTGGAGGGCGAACTCCAGGTCGAAGGTGCCCGCCACCGGATCCGGATCGACCAGCGTGTAGGCCCGCTGGTGCGGCTTGCCCCCGTGCTCGAACCAGAGCCGGACCCACATCCCCGGGTGCGGCGGGCAGGCGGCGAGCAGGCCACCGTCGGCCACACGGACCCGCTGGTAATGCTCGCCGACCCGCTCGCTCCCTCGGACGGTCAGGACGAAGTCCTTCCCGCGCAGCGCCTTCAGGACCACGCCTTCCCACCCGTGCTGCACCGCGTCTTCCTCTCGTTGCGTGTGCCGGGACCACCGGTCCATCGGCTCCCCGGCTGCGCGCCGCCGTCTGCGGGTTAGGGCAGGCTAACCTACGGATCCGGCCCATCGCGGCTCAGCGCGAGCCGGCCGCGGCGCGTTCGCCGCCGACGACCGCCGACCGGCCGGCCCTCGGCTGGAACCGTGACGGCGCCAGCCCCGAGACGCACCGGGACACCCGGGGCGGCCCGGTCCGGCCCATCGAGCCTGGTCAGGACCGGATCGGCACCCTACGGTGGCCGGGTGCGGCGGGGAGGGCAGGACGACCGGCGAGGAGCCGGTTCCTCCGGGGCAACCCCGGGGCCTCGCACCAGAGCTGGACGATGCGTCACCCGCCGGACGGCGCGCTCCGCGCACGTCCCGGCGCCTCCGTCACGGAGCGGCTGCCCTCCCCGCCGTCCACTCCCGGGTCCCGGGACGTGACCACCGCCCGCCAGGCCGAGGTCGTGGCCGCCGGGATCGCGACCGCACTACTCGCCGGACGGTGGCGACGGCCGCCGATGGTCCGCCGGGTCGCCGTCGCGCTGGGGTACCGCAGGGCCCCTCGCTGGGTGGGCACGCTGGTGGGCGAGGTGCTCGACGCCTACCGGCACCCGCCGGCCGACCGACCGCGAGAGCTGGCCCGATTCCTCCGGACGACGCAGGGCTGGGCGCGCGGCCAGGAGGCCGACGTGCCACCCCGGGTGGTGCACTGGGCGCCGGTCCCCACCTCCGTGGTCCGGCCCCGGCTCCCGACGGTCGAACTGTCCGACCTGGACGTCCTGGCCCGGCTGCTCGACCTGGACCAGGGCGAGCTGGCCTGGTTCGCCGACGCCCGCAACCTCGAGCGCACGGCGGCCGAGCCGCTGCGCCACTACCGCTGGCGGGCCGTGGACCGCCCGGCCGGCATGCGGCTGCTCGCCGCCCCCAAGCCCCGGCTGAAGGAGATCCAGCGCCGGCTCCTGCGGCACGTGCTCGACCCGGTCCCGGTGCACGACGCCGCGCACGGTTGCGTCCGCGGCCGGTCGGTGCGGACGGCGGCCGCACCGCACGCCCGGGCCGCCGTCGTCCTGCGGATGGACCTGGAGCACTTCTTCGCGAGCGTCCCCGCCGCCCGGGTGCACGGGTTGCTGCTGGGCCAGGCCGGGCTCCCCGAACCGGTCGCGTACGCGGTGACCGGCCTGGTGACGACGGTGCTGCCCGCCGCCGTGTGGCGGCGCGTCCCGCTGCCGGACGACCCCACGGCGCGGGAGCGGCACCGGCGGCTCGGCGCGCGGCTGGCCGTGCCGCACGTACCGCAGGGCGCACCCACGTCCCCCGCCCTGGCCAACCTGGTCTGCTACCGGCTGGACCGCTGGCTGGCTGCGCTCGCCGCGGCGTTCGACGCCACCTACACCCGCTACGTCGACGACCTGACCTTCAGCGGCGGCACCCGGGTGGGCCGCGGGCGGCTCGCCGACCTGGTCGGCGAGATCGCCCGGGAGGAGGGCTTCCGGGTGAATCCCGCCAAGACCCGCACGATCAGCTCGGCCCGCCGGCAGGACGTGCTGGGCGTCGTGGTCAACGACCACCCGGCGCTGCCCCGCCGCGAGCGGGACGCGCTGCGCGCCCTGCTGCACAACTGCGCCACCCGCGGGTGGACCACCCAGCTCCGCGGGCGCGACGCCGCCACCTTCCGGGACCACGTGCTGGGCCGGGTGGCCTGGGCCGCATCGGTCGACCCGGCGTTCGGCGCCCGGTTGCACGCGCTGGCCGACCGCGTCGACTGGAGCTGAACCGCCACGGCCCGCGGTGGGGCCCCGGCCGGCGACGTAGCCTCGCGGGCGCCATGTCATCAGCCGGGATCCGCACCCCACCGCTCCGGGAGCGCGCCGACGCCTGCCCCGGTGCGCTGCAGACCCACGCGGCCGCCGACGGCGCGCTGGCGCGGGTGCGGGTGCCCGGTGGCGCGCTCACGGTGGCCCAGGTCCGGGTCCTCGCCGCCGCCGCCCGGGAGCTCGGGGACGGGGCGCTGGAGCTGACCAGCCGCGGCAACGTCCAGCTGCGCGGCCTCCGCCCGGGTGCGGAGCCGGAGCTGGGCGACCGGTTGGCGGCGGCCGGGCTGCTGCCGAGCGCGACCCACGAGACGGCGCGCAACGTGCTGGCCAGCGTGCTCAGCGGCCGGGCCGGCGGGCTGCTGGACGTGCGCCCCTGGGTGCCGGCCTTCGACGCCGCACTGTGCGCCGACCCCGCCCTCGCCGAACTGCCCGGCCGCTTCCTCGCCGCGTTCGACGACGGCCGCGGCGACGTCGCGGGGCAGGCCCCGGACGTCGGGCTGCTCGCGCTGGACGCGGGTGAGGTGGCGCTGCTCCTGGCCGGCGCCGACAGCGGGCTGCGCGCCACCCCGGAGGACGCCGTCGCGCTGGCGGTGGCCGCCACCCGCGCGTTCGTTGCCGAGCGCCGGGTGCAGGGCGGCACCGCGTGGCGGGTGTCCGAGCTGACCGAGGGCCCGGCCCGCATCGCGGCCACCCTGGACACCCCGGTCGGTCCGCTCTTCGACGTCCCGGCTCCCCCGCTCATCGGGCCGGCCGGGCCGGTGCGACAGGAGGACGGGCGGACGGCGCTGGTCGCGGTCGTGCCGCTCGGCCGACTGACGGCCGACCAGGCCGACCTCCTGGCGGGGACCGCGGCGGCCGGGGTCCAGCTCACGCCGTGGCGCAGCGTCGTCGTCCCCGACCTCCCGGACGCTTCCGCCCTCCCGGCCCTCACGGCCGTCGGGCTGGTGCTCGACCCCGGCAGCGCCTGGCTGTGGGTCACCGCCTGCGCGGGACGGCCGGGCTGCGCGAAGTCGCTCGCCGACGTGCGGTCCGACGCGACCCGCGCGGTCGCCTCGGGGGCGCTGCCGGCCGACGGCGCCCGCCAGCACTGGGCCGGGTGCGGGCGACGCTGCGGCCGCCCTGCCGGCGAGGTGGTCGACGTGGTCGCGACCGGCACCGGCTACCGGATCGAAGACAGCGGCAACCCTGGCTGACCTCGAACTGGACGCCGCGCCCGGAGGGGACGGCGCGCCCGGCGCGCGGGCGCAGCCTCCCTCTGCGGCACTCCTGTCAACACGTCCCACTGATCTGTGGACAGGGCTCTCACCTGCGGTTTCGCGTTGCCGCCGAGTCCTGTGCTCGGTAGGATCCCGTACATGTGTTCGACCGCTGCAGGTGATGCGCTGGACCGGTTGTCGGCCGCGCTGGACGACCTCGCGGGCGAGGACCTGGCCGGCCGGTTCGGCGCGCAGCTGCTCGATCGGCTGCGGCCGCTGCTGACCGCGCAGAACCGGCTTTCCGCAGAAGTCACCCGGACCGTGCGGGAGTGCGAGGTCACCTCCGCCGCCGAGCACGACGGGCAGAAGACGATGGCCTCCTGGCTGCGCGGGCACGCCCGGCTGTCGTCGGCGGCGGCGTCGCGGGTGGTGCGCTCCGGGCGGGCGCTGCCCGAGCTACCGGCGGTGCGGGCCGCGTTCGCCGCGGGTGCGGTGACCGCGGAGCAGGTCGCGGTGATCGCGCCGGTCGCCGCACCGGGGAACGTGGCCGCCGCCGGAGCCCAGCAGGTCGACCTCGCCGGGGTCGACGCAACCCTGGCCGAGGTCGCCGCGAGTCGCCCGCACGCCGAACTCCGCCAGGTGGTGGACCACTACCTGGCCCGGCTCGACCCCGACGGCCCCGAACCCGATCCCACCGAGGGCCGGTCACTGGTGTTCACCACCCACGCCGACGGCAGCGTCGGGTTCCGCGGCGAACTCGACGCCGTCGGCGGGGAGAAGCTGCAGTCCGCGGTCGAGTCGATCGTGCAGGCCACCCGCCCCGCCGGGGACACCCGCACCCGCGCCCAGCAGTCCGCCGACGCCCTGGTGCAGCTCGCCGACAACCAACTCGCCACCGGCGCCCTGCCGGTCCTGCGCACGGTCAAGCCGCACGTCGTGGTCCGCGTCGACCTCGCCGACCTGGTCGACCCCGCCACCGGACCGGCCGCGGCGACCACCGGGTTCGGAGCCACCATCTCCGCCGCCCGCGCCCGCTGGCTGGCGTGCGACGGCAACATCTCCCGGATCGTCATCGGCCCCGACGGGGAGCTCCTGGACCTGGGCCGCCGACACCGGGTCGTCCCGCCGCCGCTGCGCCGCGCGGTGGAGTACCGCGACCGGGGATGCGTGTTCGCCGGCTGCGACGCCCCGGCCCACTGGTGCGACGTGCACCACCTCGTGCACTGGGCCGACGGCGGGGACACCTCGCTGGAGAACTCCGGGCTGTTGTGCGAGCGGCACCACACGGAGGTCCACCACGGGTTCTCCATCGTTCGAGATAGCAGCGGCCGATGGCACACCTACCGGCCCGACGGCACCGAGATCCTGATCTTCCCCCGCATCACCGGCGAACCCGAACACTCGCGCACCGGCTGAGCCACCGACGCACGACGACCCCTTCCGAGCGTCCGGACGGGGCCGTCGGCGCGCCGTCAACGCGACCTGCGCGTGCGGCGGTGGGCTGGACCTGGTCCGTCCGCGACCCGTTGCCTCCGAGCACGCGGTCGCGACGGTCGTGACCATCGGGATCCAGCCTGCCCGCCGTTCCCCGGAGCAGGCGGCCCGAGCACGGGACGTAGCCTCCTGCCCGATGTACGACTACGAGAAGGACGGCGCCGAGATCTACCGGCGCTCGTTCGCCACCATCCGCGCCGAGGCGAACCTCGCGAACCTGCCCGCCGACGTCGCCCAGGTGGCGGTGCGGATGATCCACGCCTGCGGGCAGGTGGACCTCGTCGACGACATCGCCCACTCCCCCGCCGTCGTGCAGCGCGCCCGCGAGGCGCTGGACGCCGGCGCACCGGTGCTCTGCGACGCGCAGATGGTCGCCAGCGGCATCACCCGCCGGCGGCTGCCGAAGGACAACGACGTCGTCTGCACGCTCAACGACGCGCGCACCCCCGGCCTCGCCGCCGATCTCGGCACCACCCGCACCGCCGCCGCCCTCGAGCTGTGGCGCGACCGGCTCGACGGCGCCGTCGTCGCCATCGGCAACGCTCCCACCGCACTGTTCCACCTGCTGGAGATGGTGGCCGCCGGCGCACCCCGCCCGGCCGCCGTCATCGGCATCCCGGTGGGCTTCATCGGCGCGGTCGAGTCCAAGGAGGCGCTGGCCGCCTCCGACCTCGAGCACCTGGTCGTCCGCGGCCGGCGCGGCGGCAGCGCGATCACCGCGGCCGCGATCAACGCGATCGCGAGCACCGTCGAATGAGCGGCGGAGGGACGCCCGGCCGGCTCTACGGCGTAGGGCTGGGACCCGGCGACCCCGAGCTCGTCACGGTCAAGGCCGCCCGGCTGATCGGCGCCGCCGACGTCGTCGCGTTCCACGCCGCCCGGCACGGCCGCTCGGTCGCCCGCGCGCTCGCCGAGCCGTACCTGCGCTCGGGCCAGGTCGAGGAGCTGCTGGTCTACCCGGTCACCACCGAGACCACCGACCACCCCGGCGGCTACCAGGGTGCGATCGACGAGTTCTACGAGGCCGCCGCCGCCCGCCTGGCCGCACACCTCGACGCCGGCCGCGACGTCGTCGTGCTCGCCGAGGGCGACCCGCTCTTCTACGGCTCCTACATGCACATGCACAAGCGGCTGGCCCACCGCTACCCGACCGAGGTGGTCCCCGGGGTCACCAGCGTCAGCGGCGCGGCCGCCGCCGTCGGTCGGCCGCTGGTCGAGCGCGACGAGGTGCTCACGGTGCTGCCCGGGACGCTGCCGGCCGACGAGCTCGCCGCCCGGCTGGCGGCCACCGACTCGGCCGCGGTCATGAAGCTCGGCCGCACGTTCCCGCAGGTGCGCGAGGCCTTCGAGCGGGCCGGCGTCCTCGACCGCGCGCTCTACGTCGAGCGGGCGACCACCGACCGCCAGCGGACCCTGCCGCTGGCCGACGTCGACCCGGCGAGCGTCCCCTACTTCTCCCTCGCCCTGCTGCCCAGCCCGCTCACCCCGCAGGTGACCGAGCCGGCTCAGCCGGCCGGCGCGGCGGGAACGCACGGCGAGGTGGTCGTCGTCGGCCTCGGCCCCGGCGCGCGGAGCTGGACGACGCCGGAGGCCGCCGAGGCACTGGCCTGCGCCGACGACCTCGTCGGCTACGGCCCCTACCTCGACCGCGTGGCGGTGAACCCGCGCCAGACCCGCCACCCCAGCGACAACCGCGTCGAGGCCGAGCGCGCCGCGGCCGCCCTCGAGCTGGCGCGCTCCGGCCGGCGGGTGGCGGTCGTGTCCAGCGGCGACCCGGGCGTCTTCGCGATGGCCGCCGCGGTGCTCGAGGTGGCCGAGCGGCCGGAGTTCGCCGGGGTGCCGGTGCGCGTGGTGCCCGGCCTGACCGCCGCCCAGGCGGTGGCCTCCCGGGTCGGCGCCCCGCTGGGCCACGACTTCTGCGTCATGTCGCTGTCCGACGTCCTCAAGCCGTGGGAGGTGATCGTCGACCGGCTGCGGCACGCGGCCGCCGCCGACCTGGTCATCGCCCTCTACAACCCGCGGTCCAGGCACCGCCCGCACCAGCTCGGCGAGGCGCTGCAGGTGCTGCTGGAGATCCGCGCACCGGAGACCGTGGTCGTCGTGGGCCGCGACGTCGGCGGACCCCAGGAGGACCTCCGGGTGACCACGCTCGGCGCGCTGGACCCCGCGACCGTGGACATGCGCTGCCTGGTGCTGATCGGCTCGTCGCAGACCCGGGTGACGCCGTCGGGTGCGGTCTACACCTCGCGCAGCTACCCGCGCTGACCCGCCGGGCGGGAATGCGCGAGAGATCGTTGCCCTTGCCCACCATCGTGGCCCCTCCGACCCTCTCCCGGACTCCCGCCTTCTGGACCGCCGCCGGGCTGCTCCTGCTCGTGCTCGCCGCGTCGGGGGTGCCGACGCCGCTGTACCGCGTCTACCAGGAGCAGTTCGGCTTCGGCCCGGCCGTGCTCACCACGGTCTTCGGCATCTACGCCCTGGCGCTGCTGGTCGCGCTGCTCGTGGCGGGCGGGCTCTCCGACCACGTCGGCCGGCGGCCGGTGGTGGCCGCCGGCCTGCTGCTGCAGGCGGCCGCGATGCTGGTCTTCCTCGCCGCGGACGCCGTCGGCTGGCTGCTCGTGGCCCGCGTGCTGCAGGGGCTGTCCATGGGCGTGCTGACCGGCACGCTCGGCGCGCTGCTGCTGGACACCCAGCGCCCGGCCCGCCCCCTGGGCGCCCTCCTCAACAGCGCCGCCCCCGGCCTCGGCCTGTCGCTCGGGGCGGTCGGCGCCGGCCTGGTCGTCGAGTACGTCGCCACCCCCGACCGCTGGGTCTTCGGCGTCCTCGCCGTGGCGATGCTGCTGGCGACCGCGGGCGTGCGCCTGCTGCCCGAGACCTCGCCGCGGTCCCCCGGCGCGCTGCAGTCCCTGCGGCCGACCGTCCGGGTGCCGAGATCCCAGCGCGCGGCCTTCCTCGCCGCGCTGCCGGTCATGGTCGCGGCCTGGGCGCTGGGCGGGCTCTACCTGTCCCTGGGCCCCTCCCTCGTCGCCAACGTCTTCGGCGTCGAGGACCACCTGGTCGGCAGCCTGATGGTGCTGGCCATGCACGGGACCGGCGGGATCGGCGCGATCCTGGGCCGCAACCTGGCCGCGGAGCGGGCCATGCTCAGCGGGGCCACGCTGTTCGCCGGCGGGGTGACCGGGACGATCGTCGCCCTGCTCACCGGCGAGGTCGCCGTCCTCTTCGCCTCGGCGGTCGTCTCGGGCCTCGGCTTCGGCCTGTCCTTCCTGGGCTCGGTCGCCACCGTCAGCGCCGGCGTCGCACCCGCCGAGCGCGCCGGCCTGCTGTCGAGCGTGTTCGTCGTCGGCTACCTCAGCTTCAGCGTGCCGGCGGTGATCGCGGGCGCCGCCACGTCGGCGGTGGGCCTCGAGACGGTCACCGAGATCTACGCCGCGGTGCTCGTCGTCCTGGCGCTGCTGGCGATCGCCGGGGTGCGGCTGCGCCGCCGTCGCGCCGGGGCCCCCGAGGGGACGCCCGGCGCGACCGCGGAGCGGCTGCCGGCCTGACCGCCGGTCAGCGACCCGGGTACGGCGTGGTCTTCAGCGCCCGCGCCAGGACGGCGGCGTTCTCCGCCAGCGTGGCGGTCGTGGAGGCGACGGCCTCGGGGGTCTCGTCGAGGTCCATGTAGTCGGTGCCGCCCATCGCCTGGTCGTTCCAGTAGGTCGACCCCTGGGACGGGATGGTGAAGCCGATGTCGTTGAGGCCCTGGAAGAGGTCGGCGACGATCTTGTGCGCGCCGTCCTCGTTGCCGACGACGGACACCACGGCCACCTTGCCGGCGACCAGCGGGCGCCCGGACCCGTCGGTCTCCGACAGCTCGCCGTCCAGCCGCTCCAGCACCCGCTGGGCCACGCTGCTCATGTGGCCGACCCAGGTCGGCGTCGACACGACGAGGATGTCGGCGGCCATCATCCGCTCGCGGATCGCGGGCCACTCGTCGCCGTCGCCCATGTCCACCTCGACGCCGGGCTTGACGTCGGAGTCCACGACGCGCACCACGTCGCCGGTGACGCCGTGCTTCCCGAGCTCGCCCAGCACCTGCCGGGCGATGAGGTCGCTGCTCGACGGCGACGGGGAGGGCTTCAGGCTGCAGACGAAGGCCAGGGCACGGAGGGACGCGGTTTCGGTCATGGCCGTGGACTGCCCCCGCGCACCCGGACGTCACACATGACGATCAGATTGCGCACGACCGGACCCACGCGACGGCGTCGGCCACCGTGCCGGCCACCGGCACGTCCGGCGGGAGCGGCGGACGGCGGACCAGCACGACGGGCAGGCCCAGCTCGCGGGCGGCGGTGAGCTTCGCGGCCGTCATCCCTCCCCCGCTGTCCTTGGTGACGACGACCTCGACGGCGTGCTCCGCCATCAGCGCCCGCTCGTCGGCCACCTCGAACGGCCCGCGGGCGAGCACCACCGTGGTCCGGCGCGGCAGCGGGGGCGCCGGCGGCTCGACCGAGCGCACCAGGCAGTGCCCGGGGACGTCGGCGAAGGCGGCGAGCCCCTGGCGGCCGGTCGTGACGAACACCGAGCCGTACCCGGCCACCGCCGCGGCGGCGTCGGCCAGCGAGCCCACCCAGCGCCAGTCGTCCCCCGCCCCGGCCGTCCACCCGGGGCGCTGCAGCCGCAGCAGCGGGACGCCGGTGAGCGCGCACGCCTCCGCCGCGGCAGCCGTCATCCCGGCCGCGAACGGGTGCGTCGCGTCGACCACCGCGGCGGGCGCCTCCTCCCGCAGCCACGCCACCAGCCCGGCGACGCCGCCGAACCCGCCGATCCGCACCCGTCCCGGCGGCAGCGCCGGATCGGCCACCCGGCCGGCCAGCGAGCTGACGACGTCGACCCCCGCCCCGGCCAGCGCCGCCGCCAGCCGCCGCCCCTCCCCGGTGCCGCCCAGCACCAGCACCCGTCCGGTCACGCGGGGTGTTCCTGCCGGGATCCGCCCCGATACGCCTGCGCGCGGTATCGGCGGCACCGATTCCCGCGCTCGTGCGCATGCGGGCGGTCGCGACCGCCCGGGAGGCCGCCGTGCATGCTGATCGGGTGACGACGGCGGACCGCACGGAGGGCACCGGCCTGCGCTCCGGCTGGACCACCGGGGCCTGCGCCACCGCCGCGACCACCGCCGCCTACACCGCGCTGCTCACCGGCGAGTTCCCGGACCCGGTCACGATCGACCTGCCCAAGGACCGGCACCCGTCGTTCGCCCTGGCCACCGAACGGCTCGAGGACGGCGCCGCCACCGCGGGCGTGGTCAAGGACGCCGGCGACGACCCGGACGTGACCCACGGCGCGCTGGTCTCCGTCCGGGTGACCCACGGGGAACCGGGCAGCGGCGTGACCTTCCGCGCCGGCGAGGGCGTCGGCACCGTGACCAAGCCAGGGCTGCCGCTGCCGGTGGGCGAGCCGGCGATCAACCCGATGCCCCGGCAGTTCATCCGCGCGCACGTCGCCACCGTGGCCGAACGGCACGGCGGCACCGGCGACGTCGTCGTCGAGGTGTCCGTGGAGCACGGCGCGGAGCTGGCCCGGCGCACCTGGAACCCGCGGCTGGGCATCCTCGGCGGGCTGTCCATCCTCGGCACCACCGGCGTCGTCGTGCCGTACTCGTGCTCGGCGTGGATCGACTCGATCCGCCGCGGCGTCGACGTCGCCCGCGCCGCCGGGTACGCGCACGTGGCCGCCTGCACCGGCAGCACCAGCGAGCGGGTGGCGGTGGAGACCTACGGGTTGCCCGAGGACGCGCTGCTGGACATGGGCGACTTCGCCGGCGCCGTCCTCAAGTACCTGCGCCGGCACCCGGTCGACCGGCTGACCGTCGCCGGTGGGATCGGCAAGCTCGCCAAGCTGGCCGACGGCCACCTGGACCTGCACTCGGGCCGTTCGCAGGTGTCCACGGAGTCCCTGGCCGCGATGGTGCGGGGCGCCGGCGGACCGGACGGGCTGGCCGAACGGGTGCGGGCCGCCAACACCGCCCTCGACGCGCTCCAGCAGTGCCAGGCGGCGGGCCTGCCGCTGGGCGACCTGGTGGCCGCGGGGGCGCGCGAGACCGCGCTCGGCGTCCTCCGCGGCGCCCCGGTGGCCGTCGACGTGCTGGTGATCGACCGCGCCGGCACGGTGGTCGGCCGCGCCTAGCGGCATCGGGCGGTCGAGTAGAGGTGGCTGTCCGGGAACTCGCCGGCGGTGAGCACCGAGCCCACGATCACCACGGCGGTCCGCCGCACCCCGGCCGCCTCGACCTGCCCGGCGATGTCGGCGAGCGTGCCGCGGAGGACCAGCTCGTCGTCCCGGCTGGCCCGGGCGACGACGGCGACCGGGCAGTCGGACCCGTAGGAGGGCAGCAGCTCGGGCACGAGCTCGGCGATCCGCTGCACCGCCAGGTGCAGCACGAGAGTGGCCCGGGAGGCGCCGAGCGTGGCCAGGTCCTCCCCCGGCGGCATCGGCGTGGACCGCGCGGAGGTCCGGGTGAGGATCACCGTCTGCCCGACACCGGGCACGGTCAGCTCCCGCTTCAGCGAGGCGGCGGCGGCGGCGAACGCCGGCACCCCGGGGACGACGTCGTACGGGACGCCGGCCGCGTCCAGCCGGCGCATCTGCTCGGCCATCGCGCTGTAGACCGACGGGTCGCCGGAGTGCAGTCGCGCGACGTCGAGACCGGCCTCGTGCGCGGCCACGAGCTCGGCGGTGATCTCGTCGAGGTCCAGGTTGGCGGTGTCGACCAGCCGGGCGCCGGCCGGCGCGGTGTCCAGCAGCTCGCGGGGCACGAGGGCGCCGGCGTACAGGCAGACCGGTGCGGCGGCGATGAGCCGCGCGGCCCGCACGGTGATCAGGTCCGCCGCGCCCGGACCGGCTCCGAGGAAGTGCACCGTCACGGCTTGACTCCTGACCAGATCGTCACGGGCATGGCGGCCTTCCAGCCGGTGAAGCCGCCCACCGGGGCACCGTGCGCGACAGCCAGGCGCACCAGCTCACCGCCGTGCCGGGCGTACCGGTCGGCGAGGACGGCCTCGCTCTCCAGCGTGACGGCGTTGACCACGAGCCGGCCACCGGCGGGCAGCGCCGCCCAGCAGGCGTCGAGGACGCCGGGGACGGTGGCGCCGCCGCCGACGAACACCGCGTCCGGGGCGGGCAGCCCGGCCAGGGCCTCCGGCGCGCGCCCCTCGACGACGGCGAGATCCGGCACGCCCAGCCGCGTGGCGTTGCGCGCGATCCGCGCGGCCCGCTCCGGAGAGCCCTCCACCGCCACCGCCCGGCAGGACGGGTGGGTGCGCATCCACTCGATGCCGATCGAGCCGGACCCCGCCCCGACGTCCCACAGCAGCTGCCCGGGCAGCGGGGCCAGCCGGGCCAGGGTCACCGCGCGGACGTCGCGCTTGGTGAGCTGGCCGTCGTGCTCGTAGGCGTCGTCCGGCAGGCCCGGCGTCGCCGGCAGGGGCACGGTCCCCGGGTCGGCGACCACCTCGACGGCGGTGACCACCAGCGGATCGGTCTCGGGGTGCGGCCAGTCCGCCGCGGTCCCGGTGAACCGCCGCTCGTCCGGTCCGCCCAGCTGGGCCAGCGCGGTCACCCGGCTGGCGCCGTAGCCCCAGGCGGTCAGCCGGGCGGCCACCGCGGCCGGGGTGGTGGAGTCCGAGCCCAGCACCAGCAACCGGCGGCCCGGCGTCGCGTGCGGCCCGACGAGCTCCACCGGGCGGCCGACCACGGCCACCACCTGCGTCTCCTCCACCGACCAGCCCATGCGGGCACAGGCGAGGGTCACCGACGAGGGGTGCGGCACCACCTCGACCGCCTGCGGACCGAGCACGCGCACCAGCGAGGTGCCGATCCCGGAGAGCATCGGGTCACCGCTGGCCAGCACGACCACCCGGCGACCGGGGTGCGCGGTGGGCAGCTCCCGCAGCGCCGGCGCCAGCGGCGAGGGCCAGGGCACCCGCTCGGCGGCGACCGACGGCGGCACGAGCGCCAGCTGGCGGGCGCTGCCGCGCAGCACCTCGGCGGCCTCGATCGCCCGGCGGGCCGCCGGGGAGAGCCCGTCCCAGCCGTCGGCGCCGATGCCGACGACCACGATCGGGCCGCCGGCGGGGGCATCGGGCGCTGGCACGGCCGCCGATCCTAGGGACGCGCCGACCCCGCGTGACGACGGCGGGGTGGTCGTGGTCTGATGACGCCGCCACACGCGACGGCAGTGGAGGAAGCCCGGTGAGATTCCGGCGCGGTCCCGCCACTGTGAGCCGGTTCTCCGGTCAGTCAGGAACTCCCGCCGTCGCCTCCTGCCACCTCCGGGCGTGGACACCCGGGGAGAGGACGCGTGCTCCCGTGCGCCGTATCCGCGCATGACCTATCCCTTCACCGCCGTCGTCGGCATGGACGACCTGCGGCTGGCCCTCCTGCTCAACGCCGTCTCCCCCGCCGTGGGTGGCGTGCTGGTGCGCGGCGAGAAGGGCACCGCCAAGTCGACGAGCGTCCGCGCGCTCGCCGCCGTGCTGCCCCCTGTGGACGTCGTCACCGGCTGCCGGTTCGGCTGCGACCCGGCCGCCCCCGACCCGGCGTGCCCGGACGGCCCGCACGAGCCCGGCGCGGCTGCGCGGAGCCGCCCGGCGCGGCTGGTCGAGCTGCCGGTCGGCGCCTCGGAGGACCGGCTGGTCGGATCCCTGGACCTGGAGCGGGCGCTCACCGAGGGCGTGAAGGCCTACGAGCCCGGCCTGCTGGCCGCCGCCCACCGCGGGGTGCTCTACGTCGACGAGGTCAACCTGCTGCACGACCACCTGGTCGACCTGCTCCTCGACGCCGCCGCGCTGGGCACGGCGTACGTCGAGCGGGAGGGCATCTCCGTGCGGCACGCCGCCCGCTTCCTGCTGGTCGGCACCATGAACCCCGAGGAGGGCGAGCTCCGGCCCCAGCTGCTCGACCGGTTCGGGCTCACCGTCGAGGTCGCCGCGCCCCACGATCCGGACGTGCGCGCCGAGGTGGTCCGCCGGCGGTTCGCCTCCGACGCCGATCCGGCCGGGTTCACCGCTGCCTGGGCGGCGGAGGAGACCGCGCTGGCCGAGCAGATCGCCGCCGCCCGCGCCCGGCTGCCGCGGGTCGTCCTCTCCGACGCCGCGCTGCGCCAGGTCACCGCCGTCTGCGCCGCCTTCGACGTCGACGGGCTACGCGCCGACCTGGTCACCGCCCGCGCCGCGATCGCGCACGCCGCCTGGTGCGGCCGCGACGAGGTGACCGAGGACGACGTGCGGGTCGCCGCCCGGCTGGCGCTGCCGCACCGCCGCCGGCGCAATCCCTTCGACGCCCCCGGCCTGGACGACGAGACGCTGGAGCAGGCGCTCGCCGACTCACGCCCGGAGGACGGCGGCGACGGCCCGGACGACGAGCCGCCGACCGATCCGTCCGACGGCCCCGACGACGGCGACGGCCCCTCGGGCGGCGGCCCCGGGGACGGCCCAGGCATAGGAAGCAATGCCTACGGATCGGACGGCGAATCGCAGGCAGAGCCTCCTATGCCCGGGGACGGCGAGGGAGCGGGCGAGCCGACGACGGCGCCGCGCGGGGAGGGCGGCGGGCGCACCGACGCGACCGCCGCCGAGCGCCCGGCGGTCGCGCCGTCGGACCCGTTCCGCACCCGTCGCCTCGAGGTCCCCGGCCTCGGCGCCGGAGCGGCCGGCCGGCGGTCCCGGGCCCGCAGCGAGCACGGCCGCGTCGTGGGCGCCACCCGGCCGGCCGGCTCCGTCACCCGCCTGCACCTGCCGGGCACCGTGCTCGCGGCCGCGCCGCACCAGCTCGCCCGCGGGCGCAGCGGTCCGGGCCTGCGGCTGGCCCGCGAGGACCTCCGGCAGGCCACGCTCGAGGGGCGTGAGGGCAACCTCGTGCTGTTCGTCGTCGACGCCAGCGGCTCGATGGGCTCGCGGTCGCGGATGGCCGCGGTGAAGGGCGCCGTCCTGTCGCTCCTGCTCGACGCCTACCAGCGCCGCGACAAGGTCGGGCTGGTCACCTTCCGCGGCGCCGAGGCGGACCTGGTCCTCCCACCGACCTGGTCGGTGGAGGCCGCCGCCGCCCGGCTGACCGAGCTGCCCACCGGTGGGCGCACGCCGCTGGCCGCCGGGCTGCTCCGCGCGCACGAGACGCTGCGCGTCGAGCGGGTCCGCGATCCCCGCCGCCGTCCGCTGCTGGTCGTCGTCACCGACGGCCGGGCCACCGGGGCCCGCGGTGGCGACCACCTGGGCGACGCCCGCCGCGCGGCCGGTCTGCTGGCCGGTGCCGGCGTCGCGGCCGTCGTCGTGGACTGCGAGAGCGGTCCGGTCCGCCTGGGCCTGGCCACCGCCGTCGGCGACGCCCTCGGCGCCCGGACCCTGCGGCTGGACGAGCTGGCCGCCGACGCGCTGGCCGCCACGGTCCGCACCGCCCGGCAGGCCGCCTGATGCCCCGCGGGCAGGTCGAGGTCGTGCCCGCGGACGGGCTCAGCACCCGGCAGCGCCGCAACCGGCCGGTGCTGGCCGTGCACACCGGGGAGATGAAGGGCAAGTCCACCGCCGCCTTCGGGATGGCGATGCGCGCCTGGAACCAGGGCTGGTCGATCGCGGTCTACCAGTTCGTCAAGAGCGCCAAGTGGAAGGTCGGCGAGGAGAACGCGCTGACCGCGCTGGGCCGGCTGCACGCCGAGACCGGCGAGGGCGGCCCGGTGGTCTGGCACAAGATGGGCTCGGGCTGGTCGTGGTCGCGCAAGCACGGCGCCGAGACCGACCACGCCGCCGACGCCGCCGAGGGGTGGGCGCAGATCAAGCGCGACCTCGCCGCCGAGGCGCACCGCTTCTACGTCCTCGACGAGTTCACGTACCCGCTGAAGTGGGGCTGGGTGGACGTCGACGACGTCGTCGCGACGCTGACCGGCCGGCCCGGCAACCAGCACGTGGTCATCACCGGCCGCGACGCCCCCGCCGCGCTCGTCGAGGCCGCCGACCTGGTGGTGGAGATGACCAAGGTCAAGCACCCGATGGACGCCGGCCAGAAGGGTCAGCGGGGCATCGAATGGTGACGGTCCCGAGAGTCGTGGTCGCCGCGCCGAGCAGCAACGCGGGGAAGACCTCGATCGCCACCGGGCTGATCGCGGCCCTCACCGCGCGGGGGCTGACCGTCTCCCCGCACAAGGTCGGCCCCGACTACATCGACCCCGGCTACCACGGCCTCGCCGCCGGCCGGCCCGGGCGCAACCTCGACCCGTGGCTCGTCGGCGAGGAGCGGATCGCCCCGCTCCTCATGCGCGGCGCCCTGCACCCGCGGCCGGCCGACGTCGCCGTCGTCGAGGGCGTGATGGGACTGTTCGACGGCGCGGCGCACCCCTCGGTGGAGCCGGGGTACGCCTCCACCGCGCACGTGGCCCGGCTGCTGCGGGCGCCGGTGGTCCTGGTGGTCGACGCCGCCTCCCAGGCGCACAGCGTCGCGGCGCTGGTGCACGGGTTCGCCACCTTCGACCCGTCGGTGCGGCTCGGCGGCGTGGTGCTCAACCGCGTCGGCAGCGACCGGCACGAGACGATCCTGCGGGAGGCGCTCGGCGCCGCCGGGGTGCCCGTGCTCGGCGCGGTCCGCCGGGACGACCGGCTGCACACGCCCTCGCGCCACCTCGGTCTGGTGCCCGCCGCCGAGCGGTCGGCCGCGGCGGTCGACACCGTGCGCCGGCTCGGCGAGGTGGTCGCCGGCAGCGTCGACCTCGCCGCCGTCCTGGCGCTGGCCCGCTCCGCTCCCCCGCTGGACGCGACCCCCTGGGACCCGGCCGCCGAGGTGCCCGCGGGTGCCGGCCGGCCTCGGATCGCGGTGGCCGGCGGGCCGGCGTTCACCTTCGGCTACGCCGAGAACACCGAGCTGCTCGAGGCCGCCGGCGCGGAGGTGGTGACCGTCGACCCGCTGCGCGTCGAGGCCCTCCCCGAGGGCACCGCCGGGCTGGTGGTCGGCGGTGGGTTCCCCGAGGTGCACGCCGCGGACCTCTCGGCCAACGAGGGCCTGCGGGCCGACGTCGCCGCGCTCGCCGCCCGCGGCGCACCGGTCGCCGCCGAGTGCGCCGGGCTGCTGTACCTGGCCCGGGAGCTCGACGGCGTCCCGATGTGCGGGGTCCTCGACGTGACGACGGCGATGGGCGGCCGGCTGACCCTCGGCTACCGGGCCGCGGTCGCCGCCGTCGACTCGGTGCTGGCCGCGGCCGGCACCCGGGTGCGCGGCCACGAGTTCCACCGCACGACCGCCGACCCCGGCGCGGGGCCGTCCCCGGCCTGGCACTGGGCGCCCGCCGGCGCCGAGGGCTTCGTCCGGGGCGGCGTGCACGCCTCCTACCTGCACCTGAACTGGGCCGGCACACCGTCGGTGGCCGCCCGGTTCGTCACCGCCTGCGCCGCGGCCGACCGATCGGAGCACGCCCGTGCACATCGCTGAAGGTTTCCTGCCGGCCGGGCACGCCCTCGGCTGGACGCTCGCCGCCGCGCCGTTCGTCGCGCACGGGGCCCGGGCGGTCGTCAAGGAGGTCCGGGAGAACCCCGAGTCCACCCTGCTGCTCGGCGCCGCCGGCGCGTTCACCTTCGTGCTGAGCGCGATCAAGCTCCCTTCGGTCACCGGCAGCTCCAGCCACCCGACCGGGACCGGGCCGGGCGCGATCCTCTTCCGCCCTCCGGTGATGGCGTTGCTGGGCACCGTCGTCCTGCTGTTCCAGGCGCTGCTGCTGGCGCACGGCGGGCTCACCACCCTGGGCGCCAACGCCTTCGCCTTCGCGGTCGTCGGCCCGTGGACCGCCTACCTGGTGTACCGGCTGACCCGTGCGGCGGGCGCGGGCCTGCTGCCCGCGGTCTTCGCGGGGGTCGCGCTGGCCGACCTCGCCACCTACGTCACCACGTCGCTGCAGCTGGCGCTGGCCTTCCCCGACGCGAGCACCGGGTTCGCCGGCGCCCTGGTCAAGTTCCTCGGCGTCTTCGCCGTCACCCAGATCCCGCTCGCGATCGGTGAAGGACTGCTCGGCGTGCTGCTGTTCCGGGTGCTCACCGTCAACGCCCGCCCGGAGCTGGAGCGGCTCGGCATCCTGCGGCCCGCCCCGCTCGTCCCCACCGGAGGTGCCGCGTGAGCCGGCGCACGCTGGTCGACGCGCTGCTCGTCCTCGCCGTCGTCGCGCTCTTCGCCGTGCCGCTCCTGGCCGACGGCGGCAGCTCCGAGTACGGCGGCACGGACGCCGCCGTCACCGAGGAGCTGGCGGCCGACGGGTACACGCCCTGGTTCGAGTCGCTGATCAGCCCCGCCGGCGAGGTGGAGTCGGGGCTGTTCGCCCTGCAGGCCGCGATCGGCGGCGGCGTCCTGGGCTACGTCCTCGGCCGGCTGCGGGGTCGCCGGTCCGCCGGGCGACCGAGCACCGCGGGAGCCGACGCCCGGTGACCGGCCTGGCCGTCGACGACGCCGCGTGGGCCAGTGCCTGGCGCCGCCGCGCCCCCGGGGACAAGCTGCTGCTCTGCGCCGGTCTGGTCGGCTGCGCGCTGGTGCTGCCGCCCTGGCCCGGTGCTGCGCTGGTGGCGGCCAGCGCGGTGGCGCTGGCGCTGGGGCCGGCCCGGGTCCCGGCCGGCACGTTCCTGCGCGCGATCCGGTGGCCCCTGGCCTTCATCGCGGTCGGCGCGGTGACGGCGGTCGTCACGGTCGACGCCGGCGGGCTGGGCTGGGCCCCCGACGCCGCCGGGCGGGCGGGTGCGCTCGCGGGGCGGGCGGTCGCCGGCAGCGCCGCGGTGCTGCTGCTGGCCACCACCACCCCGATGTCGGACCTGCTCCCGCAGCTGCGCCGGCTGCGCGTCCCCGCCGCCGTGGTGGAGATCGCCTCGGTCACCTACCGGCTGCTGTTCGTGCTGCTCGACAGCCTGGGCACCGTGCGGGAGGCGCAGGCCGCCCGGATGGGCTGGTCCACCGCGCGCCGCTCCTACCGCTCCGCGGGCCTGCTGGCCGCCGCTGTCCTGACCCGGTCGTGGGACCGGGCCCGGCGCATGCAGGAGGGGCTGGCCGGCCGCGGGATGGAGACCGGGCTGCGGGTGCTGCCCGACGCGCAGCCGTCGTCGCGCCCCTTCCTGGCGTTGGGCCTCGCCCTGCCGGTCGGCATCGCCGCGGTCACCCTGGCGGTGCGGTGAGCCACCGCACGCTGGCCACCTCGGGACTGGTCGCCGGCTACCCGGGTGCGGCGCCGGTGCTGTCCGGCGCCACGGTGTGCATCCCACCGGGCCGGCGGCTGGCCCTGCTGGGTGCCAACGGCTCGGGCAAAACGACGCTGCTGCGCTGCCTGTCCGGGGCGCTGCGGCCGGCCGCGGGCACGGTCACCGTCGACGGCGAGCCGCTGGCGCACACCCGACGCGGGCTGCGCGCGCACCGGCAGGTGGTCCAGCTGGTGCTGCAGGACCCCGACGACCAGCTGTTCAGCGCCTCGGTCGGCCAGGACGTCTCCTTCGGCCCGCTGAACCTGGGCCTGGCCGAGGACGCCGTCCGGGCCCGCGTGGCCGAGGCGCTGGGCCTGCTCGGCGTCGACTCCCTCGCGGAGAGGCCGACCCACCAGCTCTCCTACGGCGAGCGCAAACGGGTGGCGATCGCCGGCGCGGTCGCGATGCGGCCGTGCGTGCTCCTCCTCGACGAGCCGACCGCCGGGCTGGACCCGACCGCGGTCGCCGACACCCTGGCCGCGCTGACCCGGCTGCAGGAGCACGACTCGACGGTGGTCATGAGCACGCACGACGTCGACCTGGCGCTGCGCTGGGCCGACGAGGTCGCGGTCGTCGTCGACCGCACGGTCGTGCAGGGCGCCCCCGGCGCGGTCCTCGGTGACGGCGACCTGCTCGGCCGGGCCCGGCTGTCCCGCCCGTGGGCGCTGGAGGTCGGGGCCCGGCTGCGTGACCTCGGCCTGCTCCCCTCCGGCCCGCTCCCCCGGGACGCCGCGGGGCTGCTCGCGGCGCTCCCCGAGCGTCCGGCGGTGCCGACGTGAGGACCGTGGGCATCGGGTTGAGCTCGGGGGTGAGCGCTGCCGAGGTGCTCGCCGCGGTGGACGCCGTCCTGCCCCCCGCCGCCGGTCCGGTGCGGCTGGCCACCCTCGACACCCGGTCGGCCGAGCCGGGGCTGGTGGCGGCCGCCGCGCGGCGCGGCTGGCCGCTCACCGGCCACCCGGCGGCGGAGCTCGCCGCGGTGCGGGTGCCCGCCCCGTCGGCGACCGTCGCGGACCGCGTCGGCACGCCCTCGGTGGCGGAGGCGGCCGCCCTCCTCGACGGCGGGGTCCTCGTCGTCGGCAAGACGGTGCACGGCCGGGTGACGGTCGCCGTCGCCCGCGCGTCCGACGTCGACACCGCCGACGCCGACGCCGACGCACTGCCCGAGCCCGACGACCGAGGAGGACCCGTGACCACCGACCGTGCCGGCGAGGTGCTGCACCCGGTGGGGCTGCGGCTGGCCGGCCGGCACGTGGTCGTGGTCGGTGGGGGCGCGACGGCGCACCGCGGGGTCGCCGGCCTCCGGGCGGCGGGCGCGCGGGTCACGGTGGTCGGCCCCGCGGTCACCCCGGCGCTGGAGTCGCTGGCGGCGACCGGCCGGATCGCCTGGCACGCCCGGCCCTACGCCCCCGGCGACCTCGGCGGCGCGTGGTTCGCCCTGGCGGCGACGGGCGACCCGGCGGTGGACGCGGAGGTGGCGGAGGAGGCCGAGCGGAGCCGCGTCTTCTGCACCCGGGCCGACGACCCGGCGCTGGCCAGCGCCGTCCTCCCGGTCGCCGGCCGGGCCGGCGACCTCGCGGTGGCGGTGCACGGCGCCGTCGACCCCCGCCGGGCCGCGGGCGTGCGGGACGCCGTGCTCGCCGGACTCGGGGACGGGACGCTGCCCGTGCGGGCGCCGGGCTCCGGCGGCACCGGGAGCGTGGTGCTCGTGGGAGGTGGCCCCGGCGATCCGGGGCTGATCACGGTGCGTGGCCGGCAGGCGCTGGCGGAGGCCGACGTCGTGCTGGTCGACCACCTGGCCCCGCAGTCGTTGCTGACCGCCCTCGCCCCGGGCGCGCAGGTGATCGACGCGGCCAAGCTCCCGCGCGGCCGGTTCATGGCGCAGGAGCGGATCAACGCGCTGCTGGTGGAGCACGCGCGGGCCGGCAAGCGGGTGGTGCGGCTCAAGGGCGGGGACCCGTTCGTCTTCGGCCGCGGCATGGAGGAGCTGCAGGCGTGCACCGCCGCCGGCATCCCGGTCGAGGTGGTCCCCGGCATCACCAGCGCCGTCGCCGTCCCCGCGCTGGCCGGCATCCCGGTCACCCACCGCGGGCTGACCCACGAGTTCGTCGTCGTCTCCGGCCACCTGCCACCGGGGCACCCGCAGTCCCTGGTCGACTGGGCGGCGCTGGGCCGGCTGCGCGGCACGCTCGTCGTGCTCATGGGCGTGGAGACCGCCCCGGCCATCGCCGCCGCGCTGGTCGAGCACGGCCGGGCACCGGAGACCCCGGTCGCGGTGGTCAGCGACGGCTCCACGGCCACCCAGCGGTCGATGCGGACGACGCTCGCAGAGCTGCCCGAGGCCGTCCGCGCCGCCGGCATCCGCCCGCCGGCGGTCTGGGTCGTCGGTGAGGTGGTGAGCCTCGCCACGTCCACGGAGAGCGCGTCGACGGTGCGCCGTGACCCTGCGTGAGACCACGGTCGACCCAGGGACAAAGGTGCGGAGGAAGTGCTCACCCGATCTGGTGACCTCGTCGATCGCCGCCTAGCGTGGGCCCGTCCGGACGGACCCGTCCGTCGCTCAACCGGTGACAGCCGTCCGGACGCCGCCGAACCACCCGCCGGCTCCGGCCGGCAGCAGGACCGGGGACCCATCGCACTCCCGGGGTGAAGCGACCGACTGTCCCCTGGGCCCGCCGGACGCCGGGCGTCTTCCCGCCCGAACCCGTCAGCTAACCCGGTAGGCGGCCGTGGAAGAAAGGACCACCCGCCGAACATGGCGAGTTCGCTCACCCCTGCCCAGCGACGGATCACCGGACGCCGGGCCCTGGTCGCCCTCGTGGCCGCCGGCGGTGTCGCCCTGACGCCGCTCCCCGCGTTCGCCGACCCCGAGCGGCCGACGACCTCCCAGGAAGCCGCCGAGCTGATCGCCGGCCGCGCGCACGACCTCGAGGTGCTCACCGAGCGGTTCAACGAGACCCGCGAGCAGCTCAAGGCGACCCAGGAGGCGGCCGACCGGGCCGCCGAGGAGCTGACCGCCGCGCACGCCGCCCTGGGGCAGGCCCAGGACCGGGTCCGCACCGTGGCCCGCAGCGCCTACACCGGCGAGGGGCTGGGCACCCTCGAGGCCGTGCTGACCAGTGAGTCGGCCGGCGACCTGGTCGACCGGGTCGGTCTGCTCGACACCATCGCCCAGCACAACAACGGCGTGCTGGGCGAGGCGCGCCAGGCCGGCGAGGACGCCGACCGGGCCCAGGCCTCGGCCGAGCAGGCGGCGCGGGACGCCCAGGCGCAGGTCGACCGGGTGGCCGCGGAGCGCACCCGGCTGGACCAGCAGATCGCGGACTACCAGGCGCAGTACGAGCGGCTGACCGAGGAGGAGCAGCGCGCCTCGCGCGCCGCCGCGGAGCGGCACGCCCTCGAGGAGGCCGCCGCACAGGAGGCCGCCGCGCAGGAGGCCGCCGCCGCGGCTGCGGCGCAGGCGCCGTCCGCCGAGGCCCCCGCCCCGGCGGCGCCGCGCGCCTCGGCCCCGGCCGCCGCCGCACCGGCACCGGCTGCTCCGGCGCCGGCTGCCCCGGCACCTCCGGCCCCGCCGGCCCCGACGGGCGGCGGGAGCGGTGCCGCCCAGACCGCGGTGAACACGGCCCTGGCCCAGGTGGGCGACCCCTACGTGTGGGCCGCCGCCGGACCGAACGCCTTCGACTGCTCCGGGCTGGTCCAGTACGCCTACGCCGCGGCGGGCATCTCCGTGCCGCACTCGAGCCGGATGCAGTCGACCATGGGCACCCCGGTGTCCCGGTCGGCCCTGCAGCCCGGCGACCTGGTGTTCTTCTACAGCCCGGTCAGCCACGTGGGCATCTACATCGGGAACGGGCAGATGGTGCACGCCGCGACGTCCGGCGTGCCGGTGAAGGTCGCCTCGATCGACTCGATGGGCGGCTACAACAGCGCCCGGCGGATCGCCTAGCTGACAGCCGCGGGAGCATCGCAGCGAGGCCGGCGCCGACAGGTGAGTGAGCATCGCAGCGAGCGCCGGCGAGCGAGGAGCGGAGCGGACCGCGGAGGTGCCGTCGACTCCGAGCGAGGAGCAGACCGCGGCGCGGAAGCTGGCTGTGTGATCGCCTAGCGGTTCCACCGCACCTGGGGGGGGGGGGGGGGGGGGGGGGGGGGGGGGGGGGGGGGGGGGGGGGGGGGGGGGGGGGGGGGGGGGGGGGGGGGGCGGGGGGGGGGGGGGGGGGGGG
>NZ_JBJHAM010000008.1:0-131765 GCF_054051035.1 Blastococcus sp. SYSU DS0619
CCCCCCCCCCCCCCCCCCCCCCCCCCCCCCCCCCCCCCCCCCCCCCCCCCCCCCCCCCCCCCCCCCCCCCCCCCCCCCCCCCCCCCCCCCCCCCCCCCCCCCCCCCCCCCCCCCCCCCCCCCAGGACCCGGGACGATCAGGTCACCTGATCGACACGGGCAGGGGTCAGTCCCTCGGCTCCACGATCGAGGCGGCGAGGTAGGGCTCGTCGTCCCACTCCTCGAACGTCTCGTCCGGCAGATCTGCCCCCAGCGCCTCCTCGACCTCCGCCAGGTCGAACTCGTCTGCCGGCTGGGCCGCGACCACCACCTGGTCCCCCGGCGTGAGCGCCGGCTCGGTCTCGGTGAGCACCAGGATCGGCTCGACCTCGGTGCCGTCGGGGCCGCTCATGGTGAACGCCACGGGCGAGACGATGCCGACCACCTCGCCGGTCAGCGTCACCTCCACGTTGGTGTAGGCGTCGAGGTCCTCGCGGAACTCCGCCGTGTAGGCCCCGTCGTAGGGGTCCTCCAGATCGCCGGGGGGACGGACGTCCGGATCCGCGGCGGTGGTGGGCTCCCCGCCGCCGCCTTCCTCCTCGTCGACACCGGTGCAGCCGGCGAGGAGCGCGCCACCCAGCGCGGTCGTCAGGAGCGCCCCGGTCAGGCGAGGGGCGCGGGGGGCGACGTGCGCCCCGGTCCGTGGCCGGCTGGTCGTCATGGCCGTCGATCCTCTCCGTCCCGTGGTGCGGCCACGGTGCCCCGCGGCCGAAGGAGTCCTGCCGCTGCAGGTGCCCCGGAGGCACCGGCTCCCTCCTGCCGGTGGCGCTTCGTCACGAGTTTGCAATGACCGGGCAGCCCGGGCCCATCGGTGGTTGCGGAACGGCGACAGCGGGCCCGGCGCCGCCTCGGCCGCGACCTCCCTCGCGGGGACGCCGACCGGTGCGCCGGAGATGACGAGCGCATGGCGATCACGCCGCCGGAGGCATCTCCGGGTCGGCGGCGGGCATCCGGGACGGCGGCACCCGCCGCCGCTCCCCCACGCCCCGGAGGCACACCGACATGTTGCGCTGGACCCTGCGGATCGCCGCGGCCCTCGTGGGGGTGCTGGTGCTCCTCGTCGTCTACGGGGTGCTGGTCGAGCCGCGGCACGTCCTGGACGAGGAGCGCATGCAGGTGCCGCTGCCCGGCCTCGGCGCCACTGCGGACGGCACCGAGGTGGCGGTCGTCTCCGACCTGCAGATCGGCATCTGGTGGGCCAACACCGACATGGTGGAGCGGGCCGTCGAGCGGATCGTCGCGGCCGACCCGGACGTGGCGCTGCTCGGCGGTGACTACGTCTACAGCCGGGACCCGAGCATCCCCGAGCAGGTGGACGGCGTCCTGGAGCTGCTCGGCCCGCTCGTCGAGTCCGGGATCCCCACCTTCGCCGTCCTCGGCAACCACGACTACAAGGTCGGCGCGGCCGATGAGCTGACCACCGCCTTCGAGGAGGCGGGCATCACGGTGCTGCGCAACGAGGCCGCGCCCGTGCCCGGCACCGGGGCCGGCGCGCAGGCCCTGCACGTCGTCGGCGTCGGGCCGGTCGTCCCCGGGGAGGCCGACGTCGAGGCGGCCCTCGACGGCCTGCCGGCCGACGCCCCCCGGATCGTGCTGTCGCACAACCCGACGGCCTTCCCCGACTTCCCGGCGGGCACCGCCCCGCTGGCCGTGGCCGGGCACACCCACTGCGGGCAGCTGGCGCTGCCGGGCAAGCCGCAGTGGTCCTACCTGGCGCTGACCGCGGAGGAGAAGATCGTCGCCGACGGCTGGGCACCCGAGGGCTACGGCCACGAGGGCAACCGGATGTTCGTGACCTGCGGCGTCGGGTTCAGCCTGGTGCCGATGCGCATCAACGCCCCGCCGCAGGTCGCCTTCTTCGAGCTGCGCCCCGGCGGGTGACCGGTGCGCTCACGCCCGCCAGTCCCACCCGGCGTCCTCGACGAGCTGGCGCAGCCGGGCGCGGCGCGGGGCCGCGGCGTGGACGGCGCGCCGCCACTCGTCCCGGTCGCCGAGCGGTATCCCCGCGTCGGCCAGCCGGTCCAGTCCCGGCTCGGGCGGGGGCTCGGCGTCGTGGAGCGGCGTCCGGCCGTGGGACGCCGTCGCCACGTAGCGGTCGATGACCCGGCGGACCGGCAGCACGGCGGCGGCGGGCGGCCGTCGGTCCGCGGCGACCGCCGTCCCGAGGATGAGCAGCGCGTCGTCGAGCCGGGCGATCGCCACCGGCGCCGACGCGGTGGCCTGCACGCTGCGGAAGTAGTGCAGCACGGGATAGGCCAGGTGCTGCTCGGCCAGCGCGGACAGCTGCGCGGGCAGCTGCATCAGCTGCTGGGTGAGGACGGGGCTGAAGCGGTCCCCGTCCCAGCCGCCGACCACGATGTCCTGGGCACTGTCGCCCAGCCCGTGCAGCTGGGTCGCTGCCGCCCGGCGGGCGACGACCGCGGACATCACGGAGAACAGGTACGTGATGGAGAGGGTCACCAGCGCCAGGCCGCTGAAGCTGGCCAGCGCCGTGACCACCCGCCAGGCGGGGTCGGTGGCGACGAAGTCGCCCACTCCCAGCGTGGACACCGCGTAGCCCGCGAAGTAGACGACGTCGGCGACCGACCCCGGCCGGCCGGTCCGCGCCTCGGCCACCGAGCCGCTGCCGAGGAAGACCAGCGACCACCCGGCCCAGAACAGGACCACCCAGATCGCCACGGTCGCGCCCATGAGGGCAGGGCCCGCGGAACCGAGCAGCCGCGGACGACCCCCGCCCCGCCGGTGGATGCGGAGCAGCAGGCGCCACGCCGCGGCGAGCAGCCGGCGGGTGAGCGGACCGGCGCCCTCGCCGAGGGTGAGGGTGGTCGAGCTGACGTCCCACACCACCAGGGCGACGGCGAGCGAACCGACGAGGACGAGCAGGACGTCGCTCACGGCAGAGGGATCCCCGCGGTGGCACCGCGGGCCCGTCGCCGGGGCCGAACGCTGTCGCTCACGTGCACCTTCGCCTCCTCCTCGGCCCCAGCGACCTCCGCCCGGTCCGTCCGGGACCAGGTAGCCCACCCGACCGGGCCCGACCCCTGGTCACGCAGATGTCACATCGTCCCGATCCGGCCCGGGCTGCCGGGTGGCACCGCGGCGGCGCCCGTCCGGGTGGCCTGGGCTGCAGCCCGCTGCCGGGCTCGGCAGACTGGGGACATGTCGCGGTCGGTGCTGATCATCGAGGACGATCCGCGGATCCGCCGCATGCTGCAGATGACGCTGCAGCGGGAGGGCATCGAGGTCACCGAGGCGGCGAGCGGCGAGGACGGGCTCGAGCGGCTCGCGGCGCGGACGTTCGACGTCATCCTCCTGGACCTCATGCTCCCGGGGAAGGACGGCTTCGAGGTGTGCCGGGAGATCCGGCGCTCCTCCAACACGCCGGTCATCATGGTGACCGCCCGCTCGGACAGCCACGACGTCGTCGCAGGGCTCGAGGCCGGTGCCGACGACTACGTCTCGAAGCCCTTCGTCGTCAAGGAGCTGTCGGCGCGCATCCGGGCGCTCGCCCGGCGGACCCGCGCTCCGGAGCCGCGCACCCGCCTGCAGGTGGGCGACCTGGAGATCGCGCCGGCGGACGGCACGGTCACGCGCGACGGCCAGCTGCTCAGCCTCACCCGGACCGAGTTCCGGCTGCTCTGCGAGCTGGCGGCCGAGCCCGGGCGGGTGCTCAGCCGCGAGGAGCTGCTCGAGCGGGTGTGGGGCTACGACTACTTCGGCGACTCCCGGCTGGTGGACGTCCACGTGCGCCGGCTGCGGAAGAAGATCGAACCGGACCCGGGCAACCCCTCGCTGGTGACCACCGTGCGCGGCATGGGCTACCGAGTACCGGGGTGAGCACCCCGCACGACCACGGCGCCGGCCCGCCGCCCCGGCCGGCCCAGGCCCTCCGCCCGCGGACCCTGCGGGGACGCGCGACCGCGGCGTTCGCCGCGGTCACCTTCCTGCTCTCCGGTGTGCTGGCCCTGGCCGTCTGGGTCGGGGTGTCGCAGTACCTGCTCGTCCAGCGGGAACGGGTCACCCTCGTCCAGGCCTCGGACAACGCCGCACAGGTGCAGCGCGCCCTGGCCAGCGAGGGCCTGGGCGTCCCCCAGGTGCTGGCGCAGCTCCCCCGGGAGATCGGGTCGACGTCGCTGCTCGTCGACGACGGCGCGTGGACGACCACCTCCCTGCTGGTCGGCCGCGACGCCCTCCCCGGGTCGCTGCGGGAGACGGTGATCGCCGGCACGCCCGCACGCCAGCGGATCGAGGTGCAGGGCCAGACGATGATGGCCGTCGGAATCCCCCTGGCCGAGCTGCGGCAGGCCTACGTGGAGGTCTTCCCCCTCGACGAGCTGGACCGCACCTACCGCGTGCTGGCGGCGGTGCTCGCCGCGGCGGTCCTGGGCGCGGTGCCGCTGTCGCTGCTGGTGGGCTGGTACGCGACCCGCCCGACGCTGCGCCCGCTGGACCGCATCTCGAGCGCGGCCGCCGCCGTCGCCGGCGGGGCCCTCGGCACGCGCATCGACCCGCGGGGCGACCCCTCGCTGGTCCCCATCGCGACCTCGTTCAACCAGACCGCCGACGCGCTCGAGGACCGCGTCCGCAGCGACGCCCGCTTCGCCGCCGACGTCAGCCACGAGCTGCGCAGCCCGCTCACCACCATGCTCGGCGCGCTGGACCTGGTCGAGGCCACCGCCGACCCCACCGACCACGACCAGACCGAGGCACTGGCCCTGCTCCGCTCGGAGGTGGTCCGCTTCGAACGCCTGGTCGCCGACCTGCTGGAGATCTCGCGGGCCGACGCGGGGAGCGCCGACCTGGTCGCCGAACCGCTCCGCCTGGCGTCGCTGACCGGCGCCGTGGTCGCCCGGCACCGGCTGGACGGCAGTGCCGCGGAGCTGCTCACCGTCGAGGACGACGCCGTGGACGTGGTCGTCTGCGCGGACAAGCGACGCCTCGAGCGGGTGCTGAGCAACCTGCTGGACAACGCCGACAAGCACGGCGACGGGGTCACCGCCGTCACCGTCTCCCGGCACGGCGACACCGCCGCCGTCTCCGTCGACGACGCCGGCCCGGGCGTCCCCGAGGACGAGCGGGAGCGGATCTTCGAGCGGTTCGCGCGCGGGTCGGGCAGCATCCGCACGCGCACGGACGGCTCGGGTCTGGGGCTGGCGCTGGTCGCCCGGCACGTCCGGGCGATGGACGGGCGGGTCCGGGTGGAGCGGAGCCCGGCCGGGGGCGCCCGCTTCGTCGTCGAGCTGCCGGTGGAGGTGCAGTCGTGAAGGTGCTCACCGCGCTGCTGTGCACGCTCGCCCTCCTCACCGGCTGCGGCGTGGAGCCGCAGGAGAGCCCCGAGGTGCTCACCATCCCCGTGCCGGAGGTCAGCGCAGCCGGGCAACGGACGGAGGCGAACGGCCCGGCGCTCACCGTCTACTTCGTCCGGGGGACCACCCTGGCCGCGGTCGAGCGGGCCACACCGCTCGCCGATGCACCGTCCGCGCTGGACCGGCTGGTCCAGGGACCCACGCGGGTGGAGGTCATCGGCGGGCTGCGCACGGCACTCGCGCCGCAGTCGCTGCTGGTGGACGAGGGCGTGCCCGGAGGCATCACCTCGGTGTCGGTCACCCGCGAGTTCACCGGCATCACCGGCGGCAACCAGCTGCTCGCCGTCGCCCAGGTCGTCTGGACCCTGACCGACCTCCCCGGCACCACGCAGGTGCGGTTCCTCGCCGACGGGGTGCCCGTGGAGGTCCCGACCGACAGCGGGCTCACCGAGCAGCCGGTCAGCCGCGACCACTTCCGGTCGGTCGCACCGGCTGTGGACGACGCACCCCCCACCGAGGAGACCGAGTGATCCGCAGCGCGCCCGATTCCGCCGCAGCGCCCGGGAGCCCCCAGGTTCCCGACGGCGCGGAGGGGTCGAGCACCATGCTCGTCGTGCAGCAGACGGCGCTCCCGCTCGCCGCCCCCCGGGCTGCTTCGGCGGTGACCGGGTGACGCGGATCAACCCGGTCGGCCGGCTGTGGCGGCTGGCCCGCGGTGCCCTGTGGCCGATCCCGCTGATGGCGGTGACCCTTGCCGTGGTCGTCGGCGTCCTGCTGCCGGTGCTCGACGAGGCGCTGAGCACCGCCGACGAGGGTTCTCCGCTGGCGTTCGTGTTCGGCGGCGGACCGGCCGCGGCGCGGGACCTGCTGGCCGCCATCGCCGGCTCGCTGATCTCCGTCACCGGCGTGACGTTCTCGCTGACCGTGGTCGCCCTGCAGCTGGGCAGCAGCCAGTACTCCCCCCGGCTGCTGCAGACGTTCGTCACCGACCCGGTGGTCCAGGGCACCCTCGCGCAGCTGACCGGGACGTTCGTCTACGCCCTCACCGTGCTCCGCACGGTGCGGACCGCGGAGGCGACGCTGGACGGTGCGTCGTTCGTGCCGCGCCTGTCGATCACCCTGGCGTTCGTGTTCGCGCTCGGCAGCGTCGCGGCGCTGGTGGTCTTCCTCGGCCACCTGGCCCGCATGCTGCGGGTGGAGACGATGCTCCGGAACGTCCACGACGAGGCCGTGGCCACCATCGCGCGCACCGACCAGGACCCGGACGACACCCCGCCGGACCTCCCCGGCGGACCGGGGACGCCGGTCGAGGCGCGCGCCAGCGGGTTCGTCGTGGCGGTCGACGAGCGACGGCTGGTCGCCGCCGCGCGGGACCGCGACCTGGTGCTGGTGCTGCGACCGCGGATGGGGGACTCGGTGGTGGCGGGCACCCCGCTGGCCCACGTCTGGCCCCGCGGCGGCGGACCGGTGCGGGATCCCGACGAGCTCGCCGGCGAGGTGACCGACGCGGTCTCCCTGTCCTACGAGCGGACCCCGGAGGAGGACGCCGCCTACAGCGTGCGCAAGATCGTCGACATCGCCGGGCGGGCCCTCTCCCCCGGGATCAACGACCCGACGACGGCCGTGCACGCGCTGTCGCACCTCTCCGCGCTGCTGGGCGACCTGCTGCCCCGCCACTCACCGTCGCTGGTCTGCCGGGACGGCGACGGCGTGGCACGCCTCGTGGTGCACCGCTGGACGGCCCAGGAGCTGCTGCGACTGGGGCTGGAGGAGACGCTCGAGTACTCCTCCGGGCAGCCGGCGGTGCTGCGGCGGATGGCGGGCCTGCTGCGCGAGGTGGCCTGGCGGGTGCGCGGCCACGGGCTGGACCGGGAGGTCACCATCCTCGTCGATCGCGCCGCGCGGCTGGCCGTGGAGAGCACCTCGATCGACGAGCGGGAGGCCACCCTGTGGCGCACGGGCGTCGAGGACGCGCTCGCCGGCCGGTGGTCGGTCGTGCCGGAGCCCGGCCGCCGCCCGGCGACCCCGGACGCGCGGGCGCACTGAGCGCCGGGCCGCCGGATCCCCTCCGGCGACATGGGCCCGTGACGCCGACGGGCGGTCAGGCCTTCGTGGAGACGTCGTCGGCCCCCGCGATGCCCTCGAGGGCCGAGCCGCTGCCGTACTTCTTCGCCGGGATGACGCTCAGCGATCCGTCGCTCTCCAGCACGACCGCAGCCACGTCGGCCAGGTCGCCGGCGCCCGAGGAGCGGATCGCCTGGCGGATCTCGTCGATGCCGACCCGGACCTCACGCATGCGGTCGTGCACCGGCTCGCCGTTGCGCAGGACCAGCGTGGGTCGGGAGGTGATCACCGCCCGCAACCCCGGCCAGTGGACCGTGGCCCACGAGACCACCGCCTGCAGCAGGGCCAGCAGGCCGAGTGCGATGGCGCCCTCGGTCCAGGCGACGTCGGTGCTCAGCAGGATGGTGGCCAGCGTCGAACCGAGCGCCACGGTGACCACCAGGTCGAATGCGTTGAGCTTGGTCAGCGTCCGCTTGCCGGACATCCGCAGCACGAACACCACGGTGACGTAGGCCGCCGACCCCACCAGCAGCACCCGGATGACATCGGACCACGAGTCGAACCACATGCCGCCCCCCTACCCGTCCGACCCCGGGGACGAAGCGGATCGGTCCCGATTGCCGTCGTGTGCCTCGTCAGCACCCTCGTCACGGCCCTTCGGGCCGGCGACCGTGCGGTAGACCACGCGCCCCGGCGTCGCCGTCAGGCCGTGCACCACGGTGCTGACCGCGACCACCAGCGTGCCGGCCACCAGGACGACCGGGTCGATGGCCAGCCGCTCGGACTCCAGCGTCAGGTAGAACAACGCCGAGACCCCGATCGGACCGAACCAGCCCAGGTAGACGGCGTCGGGCCGGGCCAGGTGCAGGGGGCGGCGGAGCAGGTAGACGACCGGCGGGCGGCGCAGCAGCAGCACGAGGACGGCGAAGAGCAGGCCGCCCCAGCCCAGCTCGCGCCACTCCGACCACGGCAGGATCGCGCCCAGCGCCAGGAACAGCGGGAGGACGACGAACCGGTTCACCGCCTCGTCGATGCGCACGTCCGCGGTCCGCTCGCGCCCGGTGCTGACCGCGTTGAAGGCCACGCCGCAGACGAAGACCGCCAGGATCCCGTCGACGTGGACCAGCCCGCCGACGCCCAGGACGGCGAAGGCGAGCACGATGGTGAACACCAGCTCGGGTCCCGGGTCGGTCGCGCCGTGATCGGCGCCGGCGCGCAGCGCCCGGCCACCGAGCCAGCCCAGCAGCGCGCCGATCAGGACGGCCCCGGTGACCTGCCAGAGCGACTCCAGCAACGCCTCCCCCATCGTCAGCGGGCCGGCCAGGGCCAGGGCCACGATGACCAGCGGCAGCGCCAGGCCGTCGTTGGCGCCCGACTCGAGGGAGAGCACCTGCCGGTCGCGGCCGGGCAGGTCCTGCTCGGCGGGCTTGCCGGTGGTGACGGTGGAGGCCAGCACCGGGTCGGTCGGGGCCAGCGCGGCGCCGATCAGTGCCGCCACCCCCAGGCCGACGCCGAGGCTCAGTGCGGCCAGCCCCGCGGTCACGACGGCCATGGCCGGCATGACCACGGCGAGGAGGAGCAGCACCGGGCGCCAGCGCGCGCGAGCGGTGCGGAACGGGTAGCGCAGCGCGACGGACATCACCGACACGGCGAGCAGCAACCGAGCGGCCGTGTGCAGCCACGTGTGGTCCTCGAGCAGGTCGGGCAGCGGCAGCACGCCGAGCACCGCGGGGCCGAGCACGACGCCGAGGGCGAGGGCGATGAGCGGCTCGCTGACCGGCAGCCGGCGGAACCGGTCCGACCACGCCGCGGCGGCGAGCGCGAGGGCGCCCGCCGCCGTCAGCAGCACATCGACGGTCATCGCGCCCCGCCGGGGACGTGCGGCACGGCGCTCAGCCCAGGCTGGCGATGAGGTCCCGGCAGGCCGCCTCGCAGCGGCGGCAGGCCTCGGCGCAGACGCGGCAGTGCTCGTGCATCTCGGCGTGGCTGGCGCACTCGTCGCCGCAGGACTTGCACGCGGCGGCGCAGGCCTCGAGGACCGCGCGGGTGAGGTTGGCGTCGTAGCCGGTGTGCCGCGAGAGCACCCGGCCGGTCATGTCGCAGATGTCGGCGCAGTCGGTGTTGGTGCGGATGCACTTCGTCAGCTCGGCGACCATGTCCTCACTGAGACAGGCGTCGGCGCACGCGGTGCAGGCCTGGGCGCACTCGAAGCAGGCCTCGATGCACTCGAGCAGCTTCTGCTTGTCGACCCCGCCGAGGTCCTTGGGGTAGGTGTCGAGCATCTGGGCGGCGACGGTCACGTCGGCCTCCTTCACGGTGTCGGCCCGGTGCGCGGTCGCGTCCGGGGGCTCTCGCCACCGGCCGCCCTACCCCACCCACCCGGCCCGGCACACGATCGACCATGACGATCTTGTGACGGTGACGGTGACGGTGACGGCGCCGGCACGGGTCAGCCCCGCTCGGCCGGCTCGGCGGCGTCGGCCGCCGCCGAGGTGCCCGACGAGGTGTCCGGCGTCTCGCGCAGGAACAGGTACCAGTAGGAGGTCGCCACGAAGACCACCGCACCGACCAGGTTGCCGGCCCCGGCGAGCAGCCAGTTCAGCAGCACGTCCCCCCAGCCGATGTCCTCGACGCCGGCGAAGATCGCGGCCGGCAGGAAGAACATGTTGGCCACGACGTGGTCGAAGCCCATCGCGACGAACGCCATGATCGGGAAGAAGATCGCCAGGATCTTGCCCGACACCGTCGTCGCCGCCAGCGACATCCACACCGCCAGGCAGACCAGCCAGTTGCAGCCCACCGCGCGCAGGAACGTCTGCCACGGCGTCTCCCCCAGTGCCTTGCCCTCGGCGATGCCGGCCAGCCGCTCGTGGGTCAGCCCGGCGGCACCGGACGCGTCCGCGTCGCCGATCACGCCGGTCTGCACCGCCAGGAAGTAGGCCACCAGCAGCGCGCCGAGCAGGTTGCCCAGGAGCACCAGCGTCAGGTTCCGGACGACGTCACTGACGCCGAGCTTCCCGTTCATGGCGCCGAGCGGGACCAGCATCATGTTGCCGGTGGCGAGATCGGAGCCCGCGATCAGCACGAGGACCAGGCCGAGCGTGAACGCCGCGCCCATGAACAGCGTGGGCAACGTCCCCCAGGTCGCCGGGTCCAGGCCCGAGGAGACGGTGATCGCCACCAGCCCACCGAAGGCGATGTACGCGCCGGCGAGGAACGCACTCACCAGGACCCGGTCCCACGTGCGGCGCACCTTCTTGGCGCCGGTAGCAGCCGCTACCTGGGCCATCTCCTGCGGTTCACGAGCCGCCATGGTCGTCTCCTCGGGGTGGTGCCGGCCGGCCCCCGCAGCCTCCCGCCGGGCCGACCCGACGGCAAACCGAGCGGTACCGCCGACACGGGCGGGCCCGGGCACCGGCCGGTGGGCCGGCGCGTGCCGCCACCACCCGGTCGGGGTGGCGCGGTCGTTACAGCCACTGCACCGGACCTCGCCGCCGCGCGGAACCGCTGTGCCGACCAGGCTCCGGACAGCTCGGTGCAGTCACTGCACCGAACGCGCCGGGAGCAGCCTGGTCAGCGGGAGCGCTCCTCGCCCACCCGGTCCTCCTCGGGCGCGGCCAGCCAGCGGCGGACCTCCGCGCCGTGCTCGTCGAGGTCCGGCGGGGGCAGCCGGTAGGCCGGCGGGGACGCGGAGAAGGTGATCGGGTTGCGCACCGAGGGGACGGCGTGGTCACCCTCGCCCACCCGGACGACCGGGTCCAGGCCGATCTCCTGGGCGAACGCCACGCCCTGGTCGATGGTGTTGATCGGCCCGCACGGGACGCCGGCGGCGATGATGTCGCGGAACCACTCCTGCGTGCCGCGGGTGCTCAGCCGCCCGACGAGCAGCGGGCGCAGCTCGTCTCGGTTGGCGGTGCGGTCCTCGTTGCGGCTGAACCGCGGGTCGTCGGCCAGCTCGGGGACGCCGAGGACCTCGACCAGCCGGCGGAACTGGCCGTTGTTCCCGGCCGCGATGACCAGGTCCCCGTCGGCGCAGGGCAGCGGCTCGTAGGGGAACAGGCTCGGGTGGCTGTTCCCCATCCGGAACGGCACGACGTCGCCGGCGACGTACGCGCTGGCCTGGTTCACCAGCCCGGACAGCGCCGAGGACAGCAGGTTCACCTCGACGTGCTGCCCCCGCCCCGTGGCGTGCCGGTGGTTGATCGCCGCCAGCACCCCGATGGTGGCGTGCAGCCCGGCCATGACGTCGAAGAGCGCCACCCCGCCCCGGTAGGGCGCGCCGTCGGTGTCGCCGGTCAGGCTCATGAAGCCCGAGACGGCCTGCACGATCAGGTCGTACCCGGGCAGCGGCGCGCCCTTCGGCCCGGTGCCGAAACCGGTGATCGAGGCGTAGACGACGCCGGGGTTCGTCGCGGCCACCGTGTCGTAGTCCAGACCGAACCGCGCCAGGCCGCCGGGCTTGAAGTTCTCCACCACCACGTCGGCGCGGCGGGCCAGCTCGCGCGCGGCGCCGGCGTCGGCGTCGTCCTTCAGGTCCAGGGCCACCGAGCGCTTGTTGCGGTTGACCCCCAGGTAGTACGTCGACACGCCGTCGCGCACGGGCGGCTGCCAGGTGCGGGTGTCGTCACCGGAGGGCCCCTCCACCTTGACCACCTCGGCGCCGAGGTCGGCGAGCAGCATGGTGGCGTACGGACCGGCCAGGATCCGGGAGAAATCGGCCACCAGCAGCCCGGCCAGGGGGCCCGGGGCGGCCGCCCCGGGGGCACCGGCGCTCGCCGGGTGCGTCGCGTCAGCGCTCATCGGGGTCCACGGCTCCTTCACGAGGGGCGTCCGCTCGGCACTGTCCGCCGTCGTCGCCGGGCCGACGATGTCACAGGCCGGCCGGCCGGGTGGTCCGGGCGGTGTGCGTACGGGGCTTGTCCGGGTGGTGGACGCGCGCCGCAGGCGCACATCGCATCCCCGGGCCAGGCGCCGGGTGGCCCGGGCCGTGTGCCAGGGTGCCTGTCGTGACCGCCGTCCTCAGCATCCAGTCGCACGTCACCTACGGGCACGTCGGCAACTCGTCGGCGGTGTTCCCGCTGCAGCGCCTCGGGATCGAGGTGTGGCCGGTGCACACCGTGCAGTTCTCCAACCACACCGGCTACGGCGAGTGGACCGGCCGGGTGTACGACGGCCAGTCGATCGACGAGCTGGTGCAGGGCGTCGCCGACCGCGGCGTCCTGGGCTCGTGCGACGCCGTGCTCTCGGGTTACCTCGGGTCCGCCGACATCGGGCACGCCGTCGTGGGCGCGGTCGCCCGCGTGCGCGCGGCCAACCCGGCGGCGGTCTACTGCTGCGACCCGGTGATCGGGGACGTGGGCCGCGGGGTGTTCGTGCGGCCGGGCATCGAGGAGTTCATGCGCGACGTCGCGGTGCCGGCCGCCGACGTCGTGACGCCCAACCACTACGAGCTCGACCTGCTCTCCGGCGTGGCCACCCGGTCGCTGCCCTCGGTGAAGGACGCCGCCGCCGCGGTGCAGGCCCTGGGACCGCGGGTCGTGCTCACCACCTCGCTGGTGGCCGAGGACACCCCCGACGACGCGGTCGACCTGCTGGCGTCGGAGGGCGGGCGGCACTTCCGGGTGCGCACCCCGCGGCTGGGCGTGTCGGTCAACGGCGCCGGCGACGCGATCGCCGCGCTGTTCCTCGCCCACTGGCTGGACACCCGCTCGGCGGCCGAGGCGCTGGGCCGGGCCGCCTCGTCGGTGTTCGGGCTCCTCCAGCGCACCGAGGACGCCCGCTCCCGGGAGATCCTGATGGTCGCCGCGCAGGAGGAGTTCGTGACGCCGAGCCGCACCTTCGAGGTCGCCGAGGTCTGACCTCGCTCAGCGGTCGGCGAGGGTGGCCGCGATCCGGGTGATCGTCGGCTCCTCCACCGGCAGGTGGTGCAGCACGGTCGTCACCTCGTCCGGTTCCAGGCCGGCGTCCCCGAGCGCGGCGAGGAGCAGGTCGGCGTCCGACGGCGGGACCGGCACCGTGCAGCCGGACTCCTCGAGGGCCGCGCGGGCGAGGAAGAGCGCTCCGGCGAGGCTGTCGTCCGGAGCCGGGGCGGGAGCGGGCGCGGCAGCCCGCGTCGCCGCCTCCGCGGCGCGGACCAGCGACAGCGGCAGTCCCTCGGCCTCCACCTCGATCAGCGGGGCGTCACGCAGCGCGGCGAGGACGAGGTGCTCGGCGTCGATGCGCAGCGGCGCCTCCCAGCCGCCGGCGCGCACCACGTCGGCCACGTCAGCGGGATCCTCGCCCAGGTCGTGGGCGAGCTCGGCCCAGTCCGCCCTGCGGGTGGTGCGGGCCCGCTCGCCGGCCATCCGGCAGGTCTCGGCCACGAACGGCACCAGCACCTCGTCGTCGAACCGCTCGGCCTCGAGCCGGCCGTCCGGGCCGATCATGTTCAGCGCGTCCTGGAAGCTGCCGGGGCGGGCGTCCTCGAGGTCGACCCGGCCGTCCTCCTCGCCGCCCAGCGGCTGGCCGTTCGCGGCCCGCTCCCCCACGGTCAGCCCGCTGGGCGCGACCCGGCCGGACCGCCGCCGGTAGTGCGGGCGGTCCGAGAGCCCGACGGCCCACGCGCAGCTCTCGGCGATCAGCACGGCGCCGCGCTCGCGCAGCACCTCGCGGGTCAGCAGGCCCATCCAGTCGACGTCGAACACGCCCCCCACTGTCCCAGCGCGGCGCCCGGAGGGTCAGGCGGCCGGCTCGGAGAGCGGTAGCAGCACCTGGAAGCGGGTGTCCCCGGGCGACGACGCCACCCGCAGGTCCCCGCCGTGCCGTTTGACCACCACCCGCCACGACACGTCGAGACCCAGACCGGTTCCCTGCCCCACGGGCTTGGTCGTGAAGAACGGCTCGAACACCCGCGACCGCAGCTCGGCCGGGATGCCGGGCCCGGTGTCGGCGATCTCGACGAGCGCCGTGTCGCCGTCGCGCGCCGTCCGGATCGTGAGCGTGCCCGCCCCCGCCATGGCGTCAAGGGCGTTGACGATCAGGTTGGTCCACACCTGGTTGAGCTCGCCGGCGTAGGCGGGCACCTCCGGCAGCCCGCGGTCGTAGTCCTTGACCACGGTGACGCCGGGCCCGATCTTGCCGCCCAGCATCACCAGGGTGGCGTCCAGGCCGGCGTGCAGGTCGGTGGGCTGGTGGGGGGTGCGGTCCATCTGCGAGTACTGCTTGGCGGCGTTCACCAGCCTCGAGATGCGGCTGGTGCTGTCGGCGATCTCCAGGAGCAGCGTCTCGGTCTCGACCGTGTAGGCCAGCCACCGCAGCGCCGGCTCCAAAAAGGACGGCGCGACGGCGTCGGTGACGCGGTCGAGGTCCGCCGGCCCGAGCCCGGCCGCCACGAAGACCCCGGCCAGTTCCCACGGCTGGGTCACCTCGTGCTCGTCGAGCCACTCGCCCAGGCCGTCCTCGAGATCCGAGCGCTCCAGCGTGGACCGCTCGCGGGCACTGCCGATGCGGGCGACGAACTCCTCCTGGAGGCCGGTCAGCGCCCGGAGCACCTCGCCGTCGAGCGTGCCCTCGGACAGCAGCGCGAGCTTGTGGCGCATCCCGGCGAACCGGTCGCGCAGGGCGTCGGTCGCGCGGGCCGCCGCGGCCGCGGGGTTGTTGAGCTCGTGGGTGAGCCCCGCGGTCAGCTTGCCCAGGGCCAGCAGCCGCTCCCGCTGCCCCACCAGCTCGGCGGAGTTCCGCTGCCCCACGAACATCCCCTCGAGGAGGTGCACCGCCATCGGGTACCACTGGCGGAACACCTCGGCGAACGGTCCGGCCGGCAGCGCCAGGAACCGGCAGTCGGTCACCGCCCGGACCGTCGCCGGGTACCGCTGCTCGAGCCGGTCACCGACGTAGAACTGCACCGCGCCCGAGTACACGCCGGGGTGCGACGTCCGGACCATCTCCACCTCGCTGCCGCCCACCAGGCGCACCATCGTCATCGTCCCGTCGAGCAGGACGAAGAAGCACTCGGCGGGCTCGCCCTCGACCGACACCTCGGTGCCGGCCGGGCAGTCGACGACGTCGCCGTTGCCGGCCACCCAGGCCAGCTGCTCGTCGTCGAGCTCCTCGAAGAGGAAGAGCCCTCGCAGCTCGCCGGCCGACAGCCGGCGCTCCCGCGCGGTCACCGCTCCCCCAGGTAGCGGTGCACGAGGGTGACCGCCATCGCGCCCTCCCCGACCGCCGAGGCGACCCGCTTCACCGACTCCGCCCGCACGTCCCCCGCCACGAAGACCCCCGGCACGCTGGACTCCAGGAACCAGGGGTCGCGGTCGAGCCCCCACCCGTGCGGACGTCGGCCGTCGGCGAGCAACCCGGGTCCGGTGGGGATGAACCCCCGCCGGTCCCGGACGACCACACCGTCAAGCCAGTTCGTGCGGGGCTCACCGCCGATGAAGACGAAGAGGTGGCCGGCGTCGTAGGTCCGCAGCTCGCCGGTCCGCGCGTCCTGCAGGGTCACCTGCTCGAGGTGGTCGTCGCCGTGCGCCTCGGCGACGGTCGTGCAGGTGTGCACGTGGACGTTCTCGATCGCGGCGAGCTGCTCGATCAGGTAGTGCGACATCGACGCCTCCAGCGCCGGCCCGCGGACGAGCAGGTGCACCGAGCTCGCGTACCGCGCGAAGAACACGGCCGCCTGGCCGGCCGAGTTCGCGCCGCCGACGATGAACACCTTCGTGCCTGCGCACGCCGCCGCCTCGGTCATGGCAGAGCCGTAGTAGACACCCCGGCCGGTGAGGCCGTCGGCGCCCGGCACGCCGAGACTCCGGTAGGAGACGCCGGTGGCCAGGACGACGGCGTGGGCTGCGATGGCGCTTCCGTCGTCGAACCGCACGACCCGCTTGCACCCGTGGGCCTCCAGCGCGACGCAGTCGCGGGTCAGCAGCAGCTCGGCGCCGAACTTGCGCGCCTGGCGCCGGGCCCGGTCGGCGAGCTGGCCGCCCGAGACGCCGTTGGGGAACCCGAGGTAGTTCTCGATCCGGCTGCTCTGCCCGGCCTGCCCGCCGGTCGCCTCACGCTCCACGAGCACCGTCCGCAGCCCCTCGGACGCGCCGTAGACGGCGGCGCCGAGACCGGCCGGCCCGCCGCCCACCACGATCAGGTCGTAGAAGTCGGCCTCGGGCTCCACGCCCAGCCCCACGACAGCGGCGAGCTCGGTCTCGGTCGGCGCCTTCAGCACGACGCCGTCCGGAGTGACGATCACCGGGACGTCGTCCGCGCCGGCCCCGGCGGCCTCGAGCAGGCGCTGCCCCTCCGGCTCGTCCGCGCTGTACCAGCGGTAGGGCACGGCGTTGCGGGCGAGCAGGTCCCGCGCGCGGAACGACGGCGCCGACCACCGGTGGCCGACGAGCCTGACGTCGTCCACGGCCGCGTCGGGGCTGTCCCGCCAGGCCTGGATCATCTGGTCGACGACCGGGTAGAGCTTCTCCTCGGGCGGGTCCCAGGGCTTGAGCAGGTAGGAGTCGACGTCGACGAGGTTGATCGCCTGGATGGCGGCGTCGGTGTCGGCGTAGGCGGTCAGCAGCGCCCGCCGGGCCCGGGGGAACAGGTCCATGGCCTGCTCGAGGAAGTGGATGCCGTTCATCTCCGGCATCCGGTAGTCGGCCAGGAGCACCGCCACGCTGTCCCCCCGGAGCTTCAGCTCCCGCAACGCCTCCAGCGCCTCCTGCCCCGACGACGCCCGCAGCACGCGGAACTCCTCGCCGTACTGCCGCCGGAGATCGCGCGCGACGGCCCGGGAGACCCCGGGGTCGTCGTCGACGCTGAGGAGGACCGGCTTGCCCATCGCGACTCCCATCGGCGGCCGCGCCCCGCCCGCGCCGGGGACGGGCCACGCGCGCACGGCGCCGCGGCCCGTTGTCCTCGTGCTCCCGTGCTGCCGGTCAGGACGCTAGTCGGCCGCGGCCCGGCGGCCCAGACCCGTCCCGGAACTCGTGGCGAAACTGGACGGCTTCCGTAGCGTTGCCCACGTCCCCTCACGTCCGTCCGCCCAGGAGGCCGGCCATGACAGCAGCTCCCATCGACCCCGCGGTGCCGCCGAGCGGGACCGGCTGCGTCCAGTGCGAGGACGACGGGGGCTGGTGGTTCCACCTCCGCCGCTGCGCGCAGTGCGGCCACATCGGGTGCTGCGACTCCTCGCCGAGCCGGCACGCCCGCGCGCACGCGGCGTCGGCCGGCCACCCGGTCATCCGCAGCTTCGAACCGGGTGAGGAGTGGTTCTGGGACTTCGAGCAGGACCGGCCGGTGGCCGGTACCCCGCTGACCCCGCCGCAGCACCACCCCCTCGACCAGCCCGCTCCCGGACCGCGCGGTCGGGTACCGGCCGACTGGACCGCCCGCCTGCACTGAGCGCGCGGGCCGGGGGTGGCGCCGCACGGGCTCACTCCGCGGCGGCGCCTGCGGTGCTGCCCTTGGCCTGGGCGCTGCTGGGGCCGCCGACCCACACGGTCTTGGCGTTCATGAACTCGCGCATGCCCACCTCGGTCAGCTCCCGGCCGTAGCCGCTCTGCTTGATCCCGCCGAAGGGCAGCTCCGGGTAGCTGGCGGTCATCCCGTTGATGAACGCCATGCCCGAGGCGATGTCGCGGACGAACTGCGCCCGCTCACCCTCGTCCTCGGTCCACAGGTTCGAGCCCAGCCCGTACACGTGGGAGTTGGCGATCTCGATCGCCTCGTCCAGGGAGTCGACGACGTACAGCGCCGCGACCGGGCCGAACACCTCCTCGGAGTGCACCTTCATCTCCGGCGTGATGCCGGAGAGCAGCGTCGGGGCGTAGAACCAGCCCGGCCGGTCCAGCCGCTGCCCCCCGACCACCACCGTGGCCCCCTTGGCGCGGGCGTCGGCGACGTAGTCCTCCACGTCCTGGACCCCGGACTCGGTGGCCAGCGGGCCGATCTGGGTGTCGGCGTCCATCGGGTCCCCGACGGTGAGCGCGCCGATCTTCTCGGCGAACAGCCGGGTGAACTCCTCGGCCACGTCGCGGTGCACGAAGAACCGCTTGGCCGCGATGCAGCTCTGCCCGTTGTTCTGGTTCCGCGCCGTGGTCGCCACCTCCGCGGCGGTGTCCAGGTGCGCCGAGGGCATCACGATGAACGGATCGGACCCGCCCAGCTCCAGCACCGTCTTCTTCAGCGCGTCCCCGGCGATCGCGGCCACCGACTGCCCCGCCGGCCCGCTACCGGTCAGCGTCGCGGCCATCACCCGGTCATCGCGCAGCACCTGCTCGACCGTGCCCGAACCGATCAGCAGCGTCTGGAAGACGTCGGCGGGGAAACCGGCCCGGCGGAACAGCTCCTCCATGTACAGCGCCGTCTGCGGCACGTTGCTGGCGTGCTTGAGCAGACCCACGTTGCCGGCCATCAACGCCGGGGCGGCGAACCGCATCGCCTGCCACAGCGGGAAGTTCCACGGCATGATCGCCAGCACCACACCCAGCGGCTGGTGCACCACGAAGGCCTGCTGCGCCCCCACCGCCGCGGCGTCCTTGGCCTCCGGCTCCAGCAACGCCGGGCCGTGCTCGGCGTACCAGCGCAGCGCCTTCGCGCACTTGCCCACCTCCGCCTTCGCCGACGCCAGCGTCTTGCCCATCTCGGTGGTCATGAGCTCCGCCACCGAGTCGGCATCGGCGTCCAGCACGTCCGCGGCCGCGCGCAGCCAGCCCGCCCGCTCCGCCGGCGAGGTCAGCCGGTACCGGCCGAAAGCGGCAGCCGCCCGGGACAGCTTGTCCTCCAGCGCCTCCTCGGTCAGCGGCTCGTAGGTCTTCAGCGTCTCCCCGGTGGCCGGGTTGATCGTGGCGATCGCCATGGTGTGCTCCCTCCTGGTGCGCCGTCACCTGCCCGGACGGGGGCCGCCGAAACGGGGCGGGCGGCCGGAACGGTGGGCGCAGCGCACCTCCGGTGCGACCGATCCGCGGGACTGGCCTACCGTGGAGCTCCAGTCCGGGTGCGGAGGCAACAGGGCAGGGGTTAATCGGTGGACTGGACGGCAGCAGGCGGGGCGGGACATCCCGCCGCCGAGAGCTTTCCGCACGACGCCCTCCTGTTCGGCGGGCCCGACCAGCTGGTCGCCACGGGGGCGCCGTTCCTGCGGGCGGCGCTGGACGCCGGCGAGGCCGCCGTGGTGATGGCCGGTCCGGCGAGCACGGCGGCCCTGCGCGAGGCGCTGGACGACGATCCCCGGCTGCACCTGCTGGACCGCGACGAGCTCCACCGGATGCGCACCCCCGCGGCGATCACCTCCTTCCGTCGGCTGGCCGAGCGGCAGACCGCAGCAGGCGCGCGCCGGGTCCGTGTCCTCGGCGAGATCGACTTCGGGCGCACCCCGCGGGATTGGCTCGAGTGGGGGCGCTACGAGTCGGTCATCAACGAGGCCCTCTGCGGCTGGGACCTCTGGGGGCTCTGCGTCTTCGACACCCGCCGGCTCCCCGAACCGGTGCTGGACACCGCCGTCCGCACGCACCGCCACTTCGCGACGCCGGCCGGGCGGACGCCGAACCCCGGGTACACCGACCCCGCCGAGTACCTCCGGGCGCTCCCGGTGCCCGACGAGCCGCTCGAGCGCACTCCCCCGGCGTTCGCGGCGGCCGACGTCGCCGACTTCATCGGCCTGCGGCACGCGGTCGCCGCGGAGCTGGCCGTGGTCCCGGCCTCCGCCGACGTGGTCGAGGACTTCCTCCTCGCCGTCGACGAGATGACCTCCAACGCCGTCCGGCACGGGCGGCCGCCGGTGACCCTCCGGCTGTGGACCGCGCCCGACCGCATGGTGTGCACGATCAGCGACGGCGGCCCCGGCTGGGACGACCCGTTCGCCGGTTACGGGCCCGCACACGGCGAGGACCTGTCCCGCGGGGGCATGGGGCTGTGGCTGGCCCGCCAGCTCTGCGACCACGTCGACATCGCCGGTGGCGAGCACCACCCGGGCGACGGCGGCGTCCGCGTTCGCCTCACCACCGTCCTGCGCTGAGTCGCACCGCAACTTCCGGCCAGTGGTCGACCAGGCCTAGCGGTGCGTCCCCGGACCGCGATACTGGGCCCGGCAACCGGCGAGCGATGGGAGCACTGCGGTGGAGCGGACACGCACGGACCACGGGCGGAGCACCGTCCCCGTCGAACCGGGCTCCCGGTGAACAAGGTCGTCGCCTCCCCCGCGGAGGCCGTGGCCGACATCGAGGCCGGGTCGGTACTCGCCGTGGGCGGGTTCGGCCTGTGCGGGGTCCCCCTCGAGCTGATCGACGCGCTGCTGGCGCAGGGCGCCGACGGGCTGACCACGATCTCCAACAACTGCGGGGTCGACGACCAGGCGCTGGGCGTGCTGCTCTACGCCGGGCGGATCCGGCGCACGATCTCCTCCTTCGTCGGCGGCAACAAGGAATTGGCCCGGCTGTACCTCTCCGGGGAGTTGGAGGTCGAGCTGACCCCGCAGGGCACGCTCGCCGAGCGGCTGCGCGCCGGGGGCACCGGCATCCCCGCCTTCTACACCCCGACCGGCGTGGGCACGATGGTCGCCGACGGCGGCATCCCCATCCGCTACGACGCCCGCGGCGAGGTGGTCGAGGTGTCCCGGCCCAAGGAGGTGCGGGAGTTCGACGGCCGCCAGTACGTGCTGGAGACGGCGCTGACCGCCGACTTCGGCCTGGTCCGCGCCGCGGTCGGTGACCGGCACGGCAACCTGGTGTTCCACGAGTCGGCGCGGAACTTCAACCCGCTGGCGGGGATGGCCGCCCGCGTCACCGTCGCGGAGGTGGAGGAGCTGGTCGAGCCGGGCGAGATCAGGCCCGAGGACGTGCACCTGCCCGGGGTGTTCGTCGACCGCGTCGTCGTCGTGGGCAGCGACCGCAAGCCGATCGAGAAGCGCACCACCCGCCCCCGCCCCGCGGCGGGCACCGCCGACACCGCCGCGCCGGCCGCCGCCGGTGAGGAAGCGACCGGAGGAGCAGCCTGATGGCCCTGTCCCGCGAGCAGCTCGCCGCCCGCGTCGCCCTGGAGCTGGAGGACGGCGCCTACGTCAACCTCGGCATCGGGATGCCCACGCTGGTCCCCAACTACGTCCCCGACGGCGTGCACGTCGTCCTGCACTCGGAGAACGGCGTCCTCGGCGTCGGGCCCTACCCCTACCAGGGCGAGGAGGACCCGGACCTGATCAACGCCGGCAAGGAGACCGTCACCGTCCTGCCCGGGGCCAGCTTCTTCGACTCCGCCCTGTCCTTCGGCATGATCCGCGGCCAGCACCTCGACGTCGCCGTCCTCGGCGCCATGCAGGTCAACCCCCGCGGCGACCTGGCCAACTGGCTGATCCCGGGCAAGATGGTCAACGGCATGGGCGGCGCCATGGACCTCGTCCACGGCGCCAAGCGGGTGATCATCATGATGGAGCACACGGCCCGCGACGGATCGGCCAAGATCGTCGCCGAGTGCACCCTGCCGCTGACCGGCAAGGCCTGCGTCGACCGCATCGTCACCGATCTCGCCGTCATCGACGTCACCGACGCCGGTCTCGTCCTCCGGGAGACCGCGCCCGGGGTGAGCGCCGACGAGGTGGTCGAGAAGACCGGTGCACCGCTGACCGTGGCCGACGACCTCCGCGAGATGCCCCTGCCCGCGGAGGTCTGACGGGGCCCCCGCCCGCCTGTTCCGCGGCAGTCCGTCTCTGCCCAGCCGGGCTGGGCAGAGACCGACTGACCGCAGACCTACCTGTCCGGTCGGCTCAGCGCAGGCGGCGGGTGTTGTCCGGCAGCCGCTGGGTGACGCCCTGGCCGTCCAGCCACTCCATCAGCGGGACGGCGACCCGGCGGCTGGTGCCCCACGCCTGGCGCGCCTGGCTGAGGGTGAACGGCTGCGGGAGGTCCGCCAGCCGCGCCCGGGCGGTCCCGGCGATCCCGGGCGCCAGGTAGACCCCCTCACCGACGCGCACCAGCTGCCCGCTGCGGACGGCGGCGGCCAGCTCCCGCACGCCGAGCCCGGCGGTCACCAGCTCCGGTGCCTCCGGCGCGGCGAACGGGTCGCCCGCCAGCCGGGCGCGGATCCCGTCGACCGCCCGCTGCACCTCCGGCGGGAGTTCAGCGGCGCCGTCGACCACCCGGCCGGCCCGCAGCACCAGCGGCGCCCGGACGAGCGCGGGCACCAGCTCGGCATCGGGCAGGTCGAGGGCCCGGCGCACCACCTCCGCCGGCGGGCCGGGCTCCAGCGGGCGCAGCCGGCGGTAGCGGCCGACGACGTCGGGCACCCGGGCCGCGAGCTCGTCGGCCAGGCCGGCGGCGAGCAGCCACGGTCCGTGCCGGGTGGCGCCGGCGGGCACCGGCCAGCCCATGGCGGCGAAGTCCTCCGCACGCACGATGCGGCGACGCGTCAGGTCCGCGGCGGCTCCGGCCGTGCCGTCCGGCTGGGCGGACAGCTCGGCGGCCCGCTGCCGGGCGGCGCCGCGGCGGCGCAGCTCCGGAGGGTCGACGTCCCGCACGTCGGCGCCGAGCACCCGGCGGGCGCCCGGATCACGCAGCAGCAGCCGGTCCCCGATGCGCAGCGGCAGAGGGCGGTCCAGCCGCAGCCGCACCGCCGCGCCGTCCAGGGGTCGGAGCCGGGCACCGACCGTGGCCGAGCCGACGTGCACGACCGGCTCGGCGGGCAGCCGCTCGCCGGGCTCGGCCGTCAGGCTGACGTCGACGACGTCGGTGGAGCGGAACGCCCCCGGGGTCAGCAGCGCGTCGCCACGGGAGAGCTCCTCCACCGCGACCCCGCGCAGGTTCAGCGCCACGCGGGCGGTGGCGTCGGCGCGCTCGACGGGCTCACCGAGGGACTGGACGCCGCGCACGGTCACCTCCCGGCCGCCGAGCAGGAACCGGTCGCCGGGTGCCGCCGAACCACCGGCGAGGGTGCCGGTCACCACGGTCCCGGCGCCCTTGATGGTGAAGGCGCGGTCGATCCAGAGCCGGACCGGCGCGGTGCGGTCCGGCTGCGGCAGCCCCGCGAGCAGTTGCTCCAGCGCGCCGGTCAGCTCGGCCATCCCGGCGCCGGTCAGCGCGCTGACCGCGACCGCGGGCACCGCGCCCATCGACGTCCCGGCCAGCCGGTCGGTGACGTCGGCGAGCACCGGCGCCGGATCGGCGAGGTCGGCCTTGGTGACGGCGAGCAGCGCGTGCCGCACGCCGAGGGCGTCCAGGACGGCGACGTGCTCGGCGGTCTGCGCCGACCAGCCGTCGTCGGCCGCCACGACCACGAGGGCGGCGGGCACCGAGCCGACACCGGCGAGCATGTTCCCCACGAACCGCTCGTGCCCCGGAACGTCGACCACCGCCAGCCGGCGGCCCGAGGGCAGCGCCGTCCAGGCGAAGCCGAGGTCGATGGTCAGCCCGCGGCGGCGCTCCTCCGCCCAGCGGTCGGGCTCCATGCCGGTGAGCGCCCGGACCAGGGCCGACTTGCCGTGGTCCACGTGGCCGGCGGTGGCGATCACGTCCACCGGCGGGCCACCTCCAGCACCGCGGCGGCGAGGTCGTCGTCGGCGGCCGGCGGCACGCTGCGCAGGTTGAGCAGGGCCCGGCCGTCCTCGACGTAGCCGACCACCGGGGTGGCGCCCAGGCGCAGCGGCTCGGCGAACGCCTCCGGCAGGGAGACGGCCGCACCGGGCAGCGGGTGCTCCGGCGCACCGCCCCCGCCGACGCGCGAGCCGGCGTCGACCGCGGCCGCAGGGACCCCCGCGGCCGACAGCCGGGCGGCGAGGGCCCGCGCGCGCTCCCGGAGCCCGTCGGCCCCGGCGGCGAGCATCTCCTGCACCGGCGGCAGCGGGCCGCGCAGCGTCGCCTCCAGGGCCGCCAGCGTCGTCTTGTCCACGCGGAGCGCGCGGTAGAGCGGGTGCCGCCGCAGCGTCTGCACGACCTCCGCCCGGCCGAGGACCAGCCCGGCCTGCGGCCCGCCCAGCAGCTTGTCGCCGCTGGCGAGCGCCAGGTCCGCGCCGGCGGCGAGCGTCGTCTGCAGGGCGGGCTCGTCGGGCAGCAGCGGGTGGGGCCGCAACAGGCCCGACCCGACGTCGGCGACCAGCGGGACACCGGTGCCCGCCAGCGCGGCAGCCAGCTCCCCCACCTCCACGGCGCGGGTGAAGCCGCGGACGACGAAGTTCGACGGGTGCACCTTGAGCACGGCGCCGGTGCCGGGGCCGAGCGCACCGAGGTAGTCGGCGAGCGTCACGCGGTTGGTGGTCCCGACCTCGTGCAGCCGGGCGCCGGTGGTCTGCAGCAGCTCGGGGATCCGGAAGCCGTCGCCGATCTCCACCAGCTCGCCGCGGGCCAGCACCAGCTCACGCCCCTGGCCGAGGGCGGTGGCGACGAGGGCGAGGGCGGCCGCGCAGTTGTTGACCACGATCGCGGCCTCGGCGGCGGGCACGGCGTCGAGCAAGGCGGCGATCGCCGCCTCCCCCCGCGGGCCGCGCCGGCCGGTCGCCAGGTCCAACTCGACGTCGGTGGTGCCGCTTGCCGCGACGACCGCGGCGACGGCGGCCGGCGACAGCGGGGCCCGGCCGAGGTTGGTGTGCACGACGACGCCGGTCGCGTTGAGCACCGGGCGCAGGCTGGACGCCGTCGCGGGCAGCCCGGCCAGGACGGCGTCGACGGCGTCGCCGGGCGCGACCTCCCCGGCGCGGACCCGCTGCTGGACCTGCTGCACGGCGCCCTTCACCAAGCCCCGGCCCAGCCGCTCGCCGGCCGCGGCCAGCCGTGGATCGGCGAGCAGGGTGTCGGTGCGCGGCACCTGCCGGCGGGGGTCGGCGCGCTGCGGGTCCTGGCTCATCGCCCCGCAGCGTATGTGCGGGAAGTTGGCGGAGGCGGACGGGAATCGAACCCGCCTGACCGAGATGCTCGGCCACGTCGGCTTTAGAGGCCGCGGGGGCCACCAGACACCCTGACGCCTCCGCCGGGAAGCGTACGTCCCCCGCCGGTTCCCCGGAAATGTCGGTGGGCGGTGCGACCATCCCTCCCGTGAAGCGCACCGGGTCCCGCTCCCCCGCCACGCTGCCGCCGGTCGCCCTCGCGCCCGAGGAGGCCGCAGCGGTCGCGGCGGCCCTCGCGGCCCACCCCGGCGGCCCGTACGCCGAGGCGGGGCAGGCCGCCCTGGAGAAGGTGCTGACCGCACTCGAACCCGATCCGCACCGGCGGGCGCAGATGCTCGCCAGCAGCCGGTGGGTGGCGGCCGACGCGGCGCGCATCGCGGAGGTGCGGGGGCTCGTCGAGCGCGGCCTGGCCGAGCGGCGCGTGCTCGTCCTCGACTACCGCGACCGGGAAGGACGCTGGTCGGAGCGCACGGTAGAGCCCCAGCTGCTCGTCCACACCGGCGCGCACGAGTTCCTCGTCGCCTGGTGCCGCGACCGGCAGGCGCTGCGCTGGTTCCGCGTGGACCGGATCGACGGCGCCCGGCTCACCGACGAGACCGCCCCGCCGCGCGACCTGGGCGACCTCGACGTCCCTGCGCACGCCGGGCGGTCCGGTACCCACCCGGCCGGGCGGGCCCTGCGGCGGCGTCCCGCGGCCCCGTGCTCGCCCCGGCTGGTCGTCCTCCCCGGCGGCCGGGCCTAGATTCGACCGCGTGACCACCGCACCCGCCCGCGTCCGTCTCACCCAGTACGCGCACGGCGGCGGGTGCGCCTGCAAGATCCCGCCCGGTGAGCTGGAGGCCGTCGTGGCCGGCCTGACCGCCACCGGTCCGTCGTCGCCGAACGCCGAGCTGGTGATCGGCCTGGACGACGGCGACGACGCCGCGGTCGTCCGGATCGCCGGCGGCCAGGGCCTGGTGCTGACGACCGACTTCTTCACCCCCGTCGTCGACGACGCCTACACCTTCGGCCGGATCGCCGCGGCCAACGCGCTCTCCGACGTCTACGCCATGGGCGGCACGCCGGTCGTCGCGGTCAACCTGCTCGGCTGGCCGCGCGACGTGCTGCCCGCCGAACTGGCCGCGGAGGTGCTGCGCGGTGGGCTCGAGGTGGCGCAGGAGGCCGGCTGCCACGTCGGCGGGGGGCACTCCATCGACGACCCGGAGCCCAAGTACGGGATGGCCGTCACCGGGGTGGTCGACGTCGACCGGATCATCACCAACTCCGGTGCCGTCGCCGGGACGCCGCTGACCCTCACCAAGCCGCTGGGCGTCGGGGTGCTCAACAGCCGGATGAAGGCCACCGGCGAGGTGTCGGAGGAGGCGGTCGCCTCGATGACCGCCCTGAACCGGGACGCCGGGCAGGCCGCCGTCGCCGCCGGGATCCGCGCCGGCACCGACGTCACCGGCTTCGGGCTGCTCGGCCACCTCTACAAGATGGCGCGGGCCAGTGGGGTCACCGCCGTGGTCGACGCCGCCGCCGTCCCCTACCTGGCCGGCGCGCGCGAGGCGCTGACCGCCGGGTTCGTGTCCGGCGGCACCCGGCGCAACCTGGACTGGGTGCGCCCGCACACCGACCTGTCGGCGGTCCCCGAGGACGAGGCGCTGCTGCTCGCCGATGCCCAGACCTCCGGCGGCCTGCTGCTGGGCGGGGAGATCTCCGGGGCGCCGGTGATCGGCGAGTTCATCCCGCGCGGGGAGTTCGTCGTCATCGTCCGCTGACAGCCCCGGGAGCATCGCAGCGAGGAACGAGCGAGGAGCGGACCGGGGCACGGAAGCGGACCGGGGACATCGTCCGCTGACAGCCCTCCGCCGCGACGGGTCGCACCCCCGCACCGACCTGTCGACGGTCGAGGAGGACGAGGCCCTAACGCTGACCGGCACCCAGCGCCCCGGGTTCCTCCTGCTGGTCGGGGAGGCGTCCCGGGTGTCCGGGATCGACGCGTCCCTGCCGCACGCGCGGTTCCTCGGCGTCCGGAGATCGCACGGGGGCAGCGGCTCGTGCGCTGAGCAGCACGAGCGCCACACCCACCGCGCAGACGGCGACGCCCGGCAGGGCCGTCGGGCCCGGCGCCTGGCCGAACATGGCCCAGGCCCACGCGGCCGTCGCCGGCGGCGTCAGGTAGAGCAGGGTGCTGGCCCGGGTCGCCCCCGACCGGCGCACGACGAAGAGGTAGCTGCCGTAGCCGCCGAGCGTGGACAGCAGGACCAGCCACGCCATCGCGCCCCAGAACGTGCCGTCACCCGGCGGGACGAGCTCCCCCCGGGCGCCCGCCACGGTCCCGAAGACGACGGCGGCCGCGGCGGACTGCACGGCGAGGGAGACGACCAGCGACTCCGCCGATCCCCACCGGCGCTCCAGGAGCGTGCCCGCCGAGAGCCCGGCGAGGGCGGCGACCGGCAGCAGGAAGGCCAGGGGCGGTGCGCCACCGGCACCGAGGTCGCCGACCACGACGAGGGCCACGCCCCCGGCGCCGATCAGCAGTCCGACCCGCTGTCGTCCCGACGTCCGCTCGCCGAGGAACCGTCCGGCGAGCGCGGCCACCAGCAACGGCTGGAGGGCAGCCACCAGAGCAGACGTCCCGGCGGACACCCCTGCGCCGGCGGCGGCGAAGACCCCGCCCAGGTACACGGCCTGGACGAGCAGCCCCAGGCACGCCTGGCGGAGCAGGGAGGCGGGCGGCACGCGATCGCGCCGGACGAGCGCCCATCCGCCGAGCAGCGCGGCGGCCAGGAGCGTGCGCCACGCCAGCACCGTGGTGACCGGGGCCCCCTGGGTGGCGAACTCGGCGCCCACGAAGCCGGAGGACCAGCAGATGATGAGGACCACGGCGGCCACGGTGTCGGTGCGTTGTCGGCTCACCCGGGCGAGGTAACCATACCGGTGGGTATACTCGCAGTGGACCACGGAAGAGGATCACGCATGCCCCGCACCCCATCGACGTCGCTCACGCCGGCCGCACAACGGCTGCTCGCCGCGGCCTCCGAGCTCTTCTACGCCCAGGGCATCCGAGCGGTCGGCGTCGACACCATCGCGGAGGCCGCCGGGACGACCAAGAAGACCCTCTACGACCGGTTCGGCTCCAAGGACGCCCTGGTCGCCCTCTACCTGGCGCACCGCGCGCAGCGGTGGCAGCAGTTGCTCGACGAGGAGCTCGCGACCGGTCGGTCCGCGGTGGACCGGGTGTGCAGCGTCTTCGACGCGGCCGGTCGATGGCTGGACGGCCAGGCCCGCGGGTGTGCGTTCGTGAACGCCTACGCCGAGGTCGGGGGCACCGACCATCCGGCGCTGCCGGTGATCCGCGCGGAGAAGGAGTGGATGCGGCGCCGGCTCGTCGCGCTCGCCGCCGAGGCCGGCGCCGCCGACCCGGAGCAGACCGGGGCCGCCATCCACCTGCTGTACGAGGGAGCCCTCGTCGCGACCACCGCGGGGAACGACCCCCGCGCGCTGGACACCGCACGTGCGGCAGCAGCGCGGCTACTCGGCTAAGTTCCGATCATGCTGGCTGCCTTCGTCTCCACCCCTGCCCCGAAGGACCCGCTCTCCGTGCTGGAGGTCGGCGACCGCCCCGAGCCCGAGGCGCCCGAGGGCTGGACGACCATCCAGGTGAAGGCGGTCTCGCTCAACCACCACGACCTGTTCAGCCTGCAGGGCATCGGGCTGCCCGCCGAGCGGATGCCGATGATCCTGGGCACCGACGCCGCCGGCATCGACGAGGACGGCAACGAGGTCGTCGTCCACGGGGTCATCTCCACGCCGGACTGGATGGGCGACGAGACGCTGGACCCGAAGCGGTCGCTGCTGTCGGAGGTCCACCAGGGGTCGATGGCGGAGAAGGTCGCCGTCCCCCGGCGCAACCTGCTGCCGAAGCCGGAGGAGCTGTCCTTCGCCGAGGCCGCCTGCCTGCCCACCGCCTGGCTGACCGCCTACCGGATGCTCTTCGTGAAGTCGGGCCTGCGCCCGGGGCAGACCGTCCTCGTGCAGGGCGCCAGCGGCGGCGTCGCGACCGCGCTCATCGTCCTCGGCCGCGCGGCCGGCTACCGGATGTGGGTCACCGGGCGCAGCGAGGAGAAGCGGTCCGCCGCCCTGGCCCTCGGCGCCGAGCAGGCCTTCGAGAGCGGCGCGCGGCTGCCCGAGCGGGTCGACGGCGTGATGGAGACCGTCGGGGAGGCCACCTGGGGCCACAGCATCAAGTCGCTCAAGCCCGGCGGCGTGCTGGTCACCTCGGGGGCGACCACCGGCTTCAACCCGGGCGCCGAGCTCAACCGCGTCTTCTTCACCCAGCTGTCGGTCATCGGCTCGACCATGGGCACGAAGGCCGAGCTCGAGGCGCTCGTCCAGATGTGCCGGGTCACCGGTATCCGTCCGCAGATCGACGTCGAGCTGCCGCTGGCGGAGGCGCGCGAGGGTTTCCAGCGGATGCTCGAGGGCCGCACCAACGGGAAGATCGTCTTCACCCTCTGAGGAGGTGGCCGGTGACCGCTCGCATGTGGCGCGGCTGGGTCGGGTTCGCCGGCGAGGACATCGAGCGCACCGTCTTCTACCCCGAGGACGACCGCTACCTGGTCGGCCGCGAGGAGACGGTCACGCACTTCGAGGTCGCCTCCGGGGGCTGACCCGGCTCACTCCACGACCTTGAGGCCGACGACGCAGCCGACGATCCCGGCCAGCAGCAGGAGCCGGACCAGCGAGACCGGCTCGGCACCGGTGATCATCGCGTAGACCACGGTGAGCGTGGCGCCGATGCCCACCCACACGGCGTACGACGTCCCGAGCGGGAGTTCCCGCATGGCGAAGGCGAGCCCACCCATGCTCGCCGCCAGGGCGACGAAGAATACCGCCGTCGGCACGAGACGGGTGAACCCCTCCGACCGGTCCAGGGCCGTGGCCCACACCGCCTCGAGCACCCCGGACACGACCAGCACCAGCCACGACATGACGAACTCCTCTGGCGCCGTCTTGTCGCACACCGGGTACGGCACCGCTCGTCCGGGAGCCGTGTCGCGGCCCGCGGCCATCCTGCCACCCCGGCGCACGTCAACTGCGGTTGACATCACCTCTGGAAGCAACCTAGGTTGACGGCCATGGCAGACGCAGCGCAGGTCGCCGGCGCCGCCAGCAGCAAGGACCCCACGGTCGGACTGGCAGCCGTCCGGTCGCTCCGCGTGCTCGTGGAGCGCCTGGAGGCCCTCCAGGTGCAGAACGCCCGCGACCAGGGCTGGACCTGGGAGCAGATCGCCCAGCTGCTCGGCGTCAGCCGGCAGGCCGTGCACAAGAAGTACGCGAGCGGCCGCGGGCCGCTCCGGCGGAAGGACTGACCATGTTCGAGCGGTTCACCACCGAGGCCCGCGAGGTCGTCGTGGGCGCACAGCACCAGGCACGAGAGCTGCGGCACGACCGCATCGGCACCGAGCACCTGCTGCTCGGGCTGCTGGCCCAGCAGGGCACGACGTCGGCGACGGTGCTCGCCCGGCACGGGATCACCCGCGCCGAGGTGGCCACCGACGTCGTCCGCTTCAGCGGCGGGCAGGACCTGGACGCCGAGGCGCTCACCTCGGTCGGGATCGACCTGGACGCGGTGCGCAGCTCCGTGGAGGCGGCGTTCGGCCCCGGGGCACTCGACGGGCCCGGTGCCGGCCGGGCGCGCGGCGGGCACATCCCGTTCACCCCGCGGGCGAAGAAGGTGCTCGAGCTGGCGCTGCGGGAAGCTCTGGCGCTGAAGTCGAGGTCCATCTCGGACGCGCACATCCTGCTGGGCGTGCTCCGCGAGGGTGAGGGCCTCGCGGCCAAGGTGCTGCACGACCGCGGCGTCGACCTCCCGGCCCTGCGCGACGAGCTCAGGCTGACGCTGAACTCCTGACCCGCCCGCGCAGCAGCACCACCGAGGCCACCGCAGCCAGCCCGGCCGCGACCGCCGCCCCGGCGAAGACCGTGTGCAGCTGGGTCAGCACCGCGGCCTCGGTCGCCGCGTCGTAGGCGGCGCAGTCGGCGGGGCTGGTCGGGCACAGCTCCATGGGCGTGCCGATCGCCGACACCTCGGCGGTGAACCGGCGCAGCGCCACCGCAGTCAGCAGCGACAGCCCGGCCAGCATCCCGACGGTCCGGGCGACGACGGCGAGCGCGCCCGCGCTGCCGTGCACCTCGCCCGGGGTGACCGACAGCAGGACGGCGTTCACCGGCGCGATCGCCAGCCCGAACCCGAGCCCGGCGGCGAGCAGGACGACGGTCGACCAGGCGCCCTCCAGCGAACGCTCGTCCCACATGGTCATGGCGACGAACGCCGCCGCGGTGAGGGCCATCCCGGCACCGGCGACCAGGCGCGGGGCCACCAGCCGGCAGAGCCAGCCCCCGGCCACGGCACCGACCGGCACGGCGATCAGCAGCCGCAGCAGCACCAGCGCCGCACCCAGCTGGTCCCCGGCCTCCGTCGTGGCGCGGGCGAACAGCGGGACGTCGACCAGTGCGGCCACCAGCGCCGCGCCCACGAACAGGTTGACCACCAGGGCGCCCCACGCGCCGACCGGGCGCAGCGCCACCAGCGGCAGCACCGGGTCGGGTGTGCGCCGCTCGTGCAGGACGAACAGCACCCCGGCGACGGCGGCCAGCGGCAGCAGCAGCTCCCCGTGCGCGACCACCTCCCGCGAGGTGTCGGCGGCGGCGAACGCCCAGACCAGCGCACCGAGCGCCACCACGGCGAGCACCGACCCGAGGACGTCGACCTCGCGGGCGAGCCGGCCCAGCCCTCGCAACGGCAGGACGGCGCCCGCCGGGTGCACCAGCCCGCGGGCGACCAGCGCCGCGGCGGCGAGGACGGTGACCAGCAGCAGCGGGCTGCTCCACGGCCAGCCGTCGACCAGGGGCACGTAGAGCAGCCCCAGGTCGACGTCCTCGGCCAGCGCCGGTGGCTCGGCCAGCAGCAGGGCCAGGGCACCGGCGGCCACGACGGCGAGCGCCAGGCCGGCCGGGTCCGGCCGGCGCATCCGGCCGGTGACCAGCACCCCGGCGGCGAGACCGAGCCCGAGCAGCAGGTTGAGCCAGAAGATCGCCCGCCAGTCGGCCACGGCCAGCACCGCGGCGCCCGCCAGCGGCCCCAGGACGGCACCGGCCTCCTGCACCGCGCCCACCACCCCCAGGGGCAGCGACCGCCGCTCCGGTGGCCAGCGGTCGGCGACCAGCGCCAGCGTGGCCGGCACCAGCCCACCCGCGCCGATGCCCTGCAGACCCCGGCCGGCGACGGCGAGCCCGAGCGACTCCGCCGTCGCGGTCAGCAGGGAGCCGAGCGCGAAGAGCAGGAGACAGCCGACGAGGACCGGCGTCCGCCCGCGGAGGTCGGCCAGCCGGCCGAGCAGCGGCAGCGTGGCGGTGTACCCCAGGAGGAAGCCGCCGACGATGGGGGTCGCCCTCTGCAGCTCGTCCAGGCCGACGCCGACACCGGTGAGGATGTCGGGCAGGGCGAGCACGACGACGTAGGTGTCCGCCGCCGTGACCAGGACGGCGAGGGTGGCGAGGGCGATCGCCGCCAGACCCGGGGCCTGCCGGGAGGAAGCGGCCGCGACCTCAGTCGGTGGCCGGTGCGGTGATGTCGACATCGGCCCCGAAGTCGCTGAGCTCGAGGATGTAGGTGGCGTCCTCGCCGGCGGCGAAGAACGGGCCGGTCAGCTCCGCCCGGCGCAGCTCACCGCTGTCGGCGGCGACGGAGAACCGGGCCTGCACCGGCTGCGACGGGTCCTCGCTGGCGAGCACCTGCTCCACCAGGTCGCCGGGCAGCTCGGCGGTCACCTCGCGCACCACCTCGCCGTCGACCCGCCGCTCCTCCCCCAGCTCCGCCGAGCTCGCCTCGGCCAGCAACTGGGAGATGCCCGTCGCGGGGTCCAGCAGCTCGCCGGGGTCGCCGAACCCGAACTGCGCGGGCTCGATCTCGGCGAAGCCGGTGGTGAACGGCAGCTGCGCGTAGACGGTGCCGTCGACCGACACGACCGCCAGGTCGAGCGTCGACCCGAGCGCGAGCACCTGCAGCGTGCCGTCGAAGGAGGCCGGGCGGGCGATGTCGCCCTCCCCGCCGACCAGCACGGTCCCGGTCGCCGGCGCCCCCTCGCTGTCCAGGACGAAGTGCGCGCTCTCGGCCTCGTCGAGGGTCTGCTTGGCCCGGTCGAGCAGGGCGGCCGCCGACTCCTCCGGCTCGTCCGACCCGCAGCCGGCCAGCACCGGGGCGGCGAACAGCGCCAGCGCGAGCAGCGGCACGCCCGATCGGCGCAGCAGCATGGCGACCTCCCCGTCACGGTCGGACTCCCCGGCCGTCGCGGCGGACCCTAGCGCGCGAGGCCGCCCGGATCGTCCAGTGACATCGCCGGTCGCCCCGGGCCGGGTAGGTGGCTCACCCACCGCTCGCACCGGTGGTACCCGCTCAGTGCGCGTCGGCGAGCCGCTTCTCGATCTTGGCGGCGAGCACGGGCTGGTCCTTCCGGGGCAGGTGGGGCAGCACCGGGGTCAGCTCGGGCAGCCGCGACCGGTCGGACATGACGATCCGGAAGGCGGTCTCCACGGTGATCCCGTGGTCGGGGCGGGACACGATCTCCACGACGTCCCCCGCAGCGATTCCGCCGGTCTCCAGCACCCGCAGGTAGGCCCCGGTGGCACCGTGGGCGGCGAACCGCTTCACCAGGTCGGGGACGTCCCAGAACCGGGCGAAGTTGGCGCACGGCGTGCGCCAGGCGGTGACCTCGAACAGCGCCGTCCCGACCCGCCACCGGTCGCCGATGACGGCGTTGCGCAGGTCGAGCCCGACGGTGCGCAGGTTCTCCCCGAACCGGCCGGGGGGCAGCTCCCGGTCCAGCTCGGCGGACCACCACTCGGCGTCCTCGCGGGCGTAGGCGTAGACCGCCTGCCCCTCGCCGCCGTGGTGCTTCTTGTTGACCTGGACGTCGCCGTCCAGACCGAGCTCGCCGACGGCGACCCGGCCGGCCACGGGCCTCTTGTCGATCCCGCTGCGGCTGGGGCGGCGGCCGGGCAGCGGCAGCAGGTCCGGGCCGGACACGCAGACGGCCTCGACCCGCCCGATCACTTGGGCTTGGCCGAAGCGGTGGACTCGTTGGTGGAGAGCGCGGCGACGAACGCCTCCTGGGGGACCTCGACGCGGCCGACCATCTTCATCCGCTTCTTGCCCTCCTTCTGCTTCTCCAGCAGCTTCCGCTTGCGGGTGATGTCACCGCCGTAGCACTTGGCGAGGACGTCCTTGCGGATGGCGCGGACCGTCTCGCGGGCGATCACCCGGGAGCCGACGGCGGCCTGGATCGGCACCTCGAACTGCTGCCGCGGGATGAGCTCGCGCAGCTTGCCGGCCATCATCACGCCGTAGCTGTAGGCCTTGTCCTTGTGCACGATCGCGCTGAACGCGTCGACCGCCTCGCCCTGCAGCAGGATGTCCACCTTGACCAGCGCGGACTCCTGCTCCCCGGCCTCCTGGTAGTCGAGCGAGGCGTAGCCGCGGGTGCGGGACTTCAGCGCGTCGAAGAAGTCGAAGATGATCTCGCCGAGGGGCAGCGTGTAGCGGAGCTCGACGCGGGACTCGCTCAGGTAGTCCATCCCGCCGAGCTGACCGCGGCGGCCCTGGCAGAGCTCCATGATCGCGCCGGTGTAGTCGCTGGGCGCGATGACCGTGGCGTTGACGATCGGCTCGAAGACGCGGTCGATCTTGCCCTCGGGCCAGTCGCTGGGATTGGTCACCGTGTGCTCGGTGCCGTCCTCCATGATCACCCGGTAGACGACGTTCGGCGCCGTCGAGATCAGGCTGATGCCCGCCTCGCGCTCCAGCCGCTCGCGGACGATCTCCAGGTGCAGCAGCCCGAGGAAGCCGACGCGGAAGCCGAAGCCCAGCGCGGCCGACGTCTCCGGCTCGTAGACCAGCGCGGCGTCGTTGAGCAGCAGCTTGTCCAGGGCCTCGCGCAGCAGCGGGTACTCGCTGCCGTCGATCGGGTAGAGGCCGGAGTAGACCATCGGGCGCGGGTCGCGGTACCCGCCGATCGACTCGGTGGCCGGCTTGCTCGCCAGCGTGACCGTGTCGCCGACGCGGGACTGGCGGACGTCCTTCACGCCGGTGATGAAGTAGCCGACCTCGCCGACGCCGAGCGAGGGCACGGGCTTGGGCTCGGGCGAGATGACGCCGATCTCCAGCAGCTCGTGCGTGGCACCGGTGGACATCATCTTGATCTTCTCGCGGCCGGAGATCCGCCCGTCGACGACCCGGACGTAGGTGATGACCCCTCGGTAGATGTCGTAGACCGAGTCGAAGATCATCGCCCGGGCCGGCCCCTCGGCCAGGCCGGTCGGCGCGGGGATGTCGGTGACGATCCGGTCGAGCAGCTCGGGCACGCCCTCACCGGTCTTGCCGCTGACGCGGAGGACGTCGTCGGGGTCGCAGCCGATGATGTGCGCGATCTCCGCGGCGTACTTCTCCGGCTGGGCGGCCGGCAGGTCGATCTTGTTGAGGACCGGGATGATCGTGAGGTCGTTCTCCAGCGCCAGGTACAGGTTCGCCAGCGTCTGGGCCTCGATGCCCTGCGCGGCGTCGACCAGCAGCACGGCCCCCTCGCAGGCGGCCAGCGACCGGGACACCTCGTAGGTGAAGTCGACGTGGCCCGGGGTGTCGATCATGTCGAGCACGAACTCGGTTCTGGTGTCCGCACCGCTGCGCGGCGTCCAGGGCAGGCGGACGTTCTGCGCCTTGATGGTGATGCCGCGCTCGCGCTCGATGTCCATGCGGTCGAGGTACTGGGCGCGCATGTTCCGGCCCTCGACGATTCCGGTGACTTCGAGCATCCGGTCGGCCAGCGTCGACTTGCCGTGGTCGATGTGGGCGATGATGCAGAAGTTCCGGATGCGGGCCGGATCGGTGGCAGCGGGAGTCGTCACAGTGCCGCCATCGTCCCACGTCCCCGCCCGGGGCCGAAGACGGGCGCGTCGCCGGGTGCGTCCGGCGTGTGTGCGGCGTGTGTGCGACGTCCCCGGACGGCGGGGTGGGGCCGGCGGCGGGACGCTGGTATCTTTGCAGGCCGGTCCTGTGGCGCATGCCCGGACGCACTGTCAGAAGAACTCCCTCCTGTCGAGACACCGAGGCTCACGCGTGGCGAACATCAAGTCCCAGCTCAAGCGGATCAAGACCAACGAGAAGGCGCGTCAGCGCAACGTCGCGGTCAAGTCCGCCCTGAAGACGGCCGTCCGGCGCGTCCGCAGCGCCGCCGCGACCGGGGACGCCGCTGCTGCGACCGCCGCCTACGAGGCCGCTGCCAAGCAGCTGGACAAGGCCGCCAGCAAGGGCGTCATCCACAAGAACCAGGCCGCCAACCGCAAGTCGGGTCTGGCCAAGCAGGTCGCCGGCCTCTGAGCCGGTGACGCCGCGCCTCGCGCGGCCGCGAACGAGCCCCTGCCCCCTCCGGGACGGGGGCTCGTCGCATGTCATGAGGACGTCCGCCGGAGGAGCCCTGTGATGTCGCGTCGCCTCCTGGTCCTGCACGGCTGGCAGAACCGCCGGCCGGCGGACCACTGGCAGTGGCAGCTGGTCGAGTCGCTGCGCGCCGCGGGCGAGCAGGTGCTCTACCCGCAGTTCCCCGACCCCGACCGGCCGGCGCTCGCCGCCTGGACCGAGCTGCTGCGCGCCGAGCTGGCCCAGCTCGGCACCGGGGAGCGCGTCGTCGTCGCGCACTCCCTCGCCGTGCCGCTGTGGCAGCACGCAGCCGGCCTGCTGACGCCGGAGGAGCGCGTGGACCGGGTGCTGCTGGTCGCCCCGCCCGCGCCGGAGGCGCTGGCGGGGTACCCGGAGGTGGCCGAGTTCGCCGCCGTCTCCCCCGATGCCGCCGTCCTGGCCGGTCCGCCGGGACCGTGCGGCTGGCCGCGAGCGACGACGACCAGTACTGGCCCGACGGCGGCGCCGTGCCGGTCTACCGCGCGCTGGGGGTCGACACCGATCTGCTGCCCGGCCAGGGCCATCTCGACCCGGAGGCCGGGTACGGCCGGTGGCCCGCCGTCGAGGCCTGGTGCCGAGACCCGGAGACCCGGCTCACGCCCCGCTGACTCTCGGGCGGCGCGGCCGGCAACGGCCCGGCTCGGCGCGCCCGGGAGCTCGTCGCCGCCCCGCAGCAGGGTCACGGCACGACGGCCGCCGGGACGACGACCGTGCCGGCGAGGCGGTCGTGCAGCGCCCTGCCCGCCGGGTCCCGCCAGGCCATGCCCAGGCTGAGGACCGGCAGCAGCAGCGACAGGCCGTAGCTGGTCGCCATGACCACCCACTCGTCGCTGCCGAGGATGGCCCGCGTGACGGCGAGGTGCGCCAGCTGCCAGGGCAACCACTTCACCGCGTTGCGCACGGCCGCTCGCCCGAGCCCGGGACCCACCGGCCCCCCGGACCCGGCCGGCGCCCCGCCGTCGACCGCCACCCGGAGGCCGGCGCGCTGCTTGCCCGGCCCGGCATGCCGGGGACCGGCCTCCCGGAGCGTGAAGTACAGCCAGACCGGGAGCACGGTGGCCACGAAGACCCCCAGGTCGGCGATCACCAGCGGCGCCTCCCCGTCGGAGGCTGCGTCCGGGACGAGCCCGGACAGGCGTGCCACGGCGGCCACGGCCGCAAGCAATGCCAGCCACCCCACGATGACGACGTAGTCCCAGCCGGCGGCCTTCCAGCGCGCGGCCGCCGACGGAGTTGCGGGACGAGTGAGTTCCACAGGCGACACGCTATCGGCCACCCCCGCCGATCACCCCCGACGCGCGCCGCTCGACGGCGCGCTCAGCGACCGGTGCGGGCGGGTCGGCCCCGTCCTGTCTCCTGGCGGATCGTGACGATCCGCCGGATGGCCCGCTCGAGCGCGTAGTCGGCGCTGGCCGCGACGCCCTTGACGTCGGCGTTGAGGTCGGCGGCCACACCGAGTGCCAACTGCAGGCCCTCGATGCTCCACCCCCGGGCCTGGGCCTGCGCCTTCTTGACCTTCCAGGGCGGCATCTTCAGCGTGCGGGCGAGGTCGCCCGGGTTGGTCGAGCTCAGCGAGGCGACCCGGGCGGCGGTGCGCACGCCGTCGGCGATCGCGTCGGCGATCAGCACGTGGGCGACCCCACGCTCCAGCGCCCAGCGCAGCATCTCGATCGAGCCCGCCCGGTCACCGGTCAGCACCCGCTCGGCCACGGTGAACCCGGTGACCTCCGCCTGGCCGCGGTGGAACCGGGCGACGTCGTCGGCGTCGATGCTGCCGCCGAAGTCGGAGACGAGCTGGCTCGCGGCGGCGGACAGCGACCGCAGGTCGGCGCCGACGGCGTCGACCAGCGCGGTGACCGCCTCGGGAGCGATGCGGCCGCCCAGCCGGCGCACCTCGTTGCGCACGAAGGCGATGCGGTCGCCGACGGAGGTGACCTTCGGGCACTCGTCGACCGCCGCACCGGCGGCCTTGAAGGCCTTGACCAGCGCCTCGTTGCGCTTGCCCCCGGAGTGGACGATGACCAGCGTCAGGTCGGGGTCCGGGTCCTTGGCGTAGCCGGTGAGCGAGTCGGCCAGCGCGCCGGCCGACTCGTGCACCCCGGTGACCACCACCAGCCGGTGCCCACCGAAGAGCGAGGGCGCCAGCACGTCGGCCAGCTGCCCCACCGGCAGCCCGAGGGCGGCCAGCTCGTGCACCTCCGCGTCGGGGTGGCGAGCGAGGACGGCGGTGCGCACGGCGCCGACGGCCCGGGAGCGGAGCAGCTCCTCCTCGCCGATCACCACCCGCAGGCGCGACGTGGGCTCGACGGCGGCGGCAGGCACACCTGCATGGTGTCACGCGCCGCCGACGGTTCCCGGCGACCGCCCGGGACCCGACGGGCGCCGCCGGGACGGTCGGTCCGGCCGCTCCCGTAGTGGCACCGGCCTCCTTCCCCCGCGCCGCGACGCCCCACTCCCCCACCCGGCCCGCCACCGCCAGGTCGCCGTCCCGGTCGGTGCGGTGCACCCGCATGCCGGCCTCGGTCAGCCAGCGGAGCAGCCGGGGGGCCGGATGCCCGTAGGTGTTGTCCGGGGCCACCGAGATGAGCGCGGTCCTCGCCCCGGTCGCGGCGAGGAAGTCCGGATCGGCGTCCCCGCTGCCGTGGTGCGGGACCTTCAGCACGTCGGCGCGCAGGTCGGTCCCCTCGCGCAGCAGCCGGGCTTCGGCCTCGGCGCCGAGGTCCCCGGTGAGCAGCAGGCGCAGCCCCCCGGGCGCGGTGACGCGGACGACCAGTGACAGGTCGTTGGCCTCGGCCGCCGCGGTGGCCCGCCGGGGGTCGGGTGCGAGCACCTCCAGCTCCACCCCGGCCAGGGAACGGCGGTCGCCCGGGACGAGGACCGTGCGGGTGCTCCCGGCGCGGCGGAGCAGCGCGTCGACGGCCGGGGCCCGTTCGTCGGCCGGCGACAGCGTGCCGGTGGACACCACCCCGACGGTGCGGCCGTGCAGCGCGCCCGCCAGGCCGCCCACGTGGTCGGCGTCCAGGTGCGAGAGCAGGACGAGGGGCAGCGCGTCGATGCCCAGCCGGTCCAGGCAGCGGTCGACCGGGGCGCCGTCCGGCCCGGCGTCGACCAGCACACCGCGCCCGCCGCCCAGCGGCAGCACGAGCGCATCCCCCTGACCGACGTCGCAGGCGACGAGCACCGCGTCGGCCGGGGGCCAGCCGTCCAGCTGCTGGCGCAGCGGCCAGCCCACGACGACGAGCGCGACCAGCGCCGCCACCCCGAGGGGACGCAGCCGGGGGAACCGCCACAGCGCCCAGACCACGGCCAGCAGGAGCCCGGTGAGAGCCAGTGCGCCGACCGTTCCGGCCGGCCATCCGGCGACCGCGTCCGGCGCCCCCGCGGCGCGCTCGGCCACGACGACGATCCAGCGGACCGGCCAGCCGGCGAGGTGGACCAGGACGTCCCCCAGCCAGGGGGCGGCCAGGCCGGCCGGTGCCGCGAGCAGCCCGAGGACGGTCGCCGGGGCCACCGCGGGGGCCGCCAGCAGGTTGGCCGGGACGGACACCAGGCTGACGGTGCCGGTGAGCCCGGCGATCACCGGAGCGGTGGCCAGGCCGGCGGCGACGCTGACGGCGACGGCGTCGGCCAGCAGCGCCGGCCAGCCGTGGCGGCGCAGCCGCCGCGCCCACGTCGGGGCGAGCAGCACGATCGCCGCGGTCGCGACGACCGACAGCGCGAAGCCCGGATCGCGCGCCAGCCGAGGCTCCACCACCAGCAGTACGGTCACCGCCGCCCCGAGGGCCGGCAGGGCCGCCCGTGGCCGTCCCGAGGCGAGGGCGACGAGCGTGACCGCCCCCATGGCGGCCGCCCGGAGCACGCTGGCGCTCGGCCGGGCCAGGACGACGAATCCCACCAGCGCCAGCAGGGCGATCAGCGCCTGCACCCGCCGGTCGACGGCGCGGCGCCGCAACGGCCGGAGGACGCCGGCGATCAGGATCGCGACGTTGGCCCCCGAGACGGCGGTCAGGTGGGCCAGCCCGGCCGCACGGAACTCCTCCTCGAGGAGCGGGTCCATGGCACGGGTGTCGCCGACGACCAGACCGGGCAGCAAGCCACCGACGCGGTCCCCGAGCAGCCGGGTCGAGGCGCTGGCCAGCGACTCGCGGAGCGCGCCGGCCGCCCGCTGCGCCGCTCCCGGGGGCACCAGCCGCTCCGGTGGCCCGCGCGCGGACAGCACCGCGACGACGTCCCGGCCGGGCTCGGGCAGGGCGACCCCCGCCCGCACCCGGAGCTCCTGGCCGGGGAGCAGCCCCGTCCACCCCTCGGCCGGGGCGAAGACCAGGACGGCGTCGCGCAGCCGGTGGACCGCGGCGCCGTCGACGTACTCGGTGGCGCGGGCGTCGAGGACCACCCTCGGGGCGCCCGGGCCGGCCAGGAGCCGTGGATCGCTGCGCACCGTCACCGACACCTCCACCGTTCCACCGGCCGTGGCCGCGGCCCGCAGCGGTGAGGCGTCGCGAGCTGCGCCCCGCCCCGCGGCGACGACGGAGGAGGCCGCGATCCCGGCCAGGACCACCAGCACCACGGCGACCCGGATGCCACGGGCGCGGGCGAGGACCACCGCAGCTGCGAGGGCGGCGCCCGCCAGGGCGAGGAGGACCGGCGGAGCGAGGAACGGAGCGGCCAGGCCCACCGCCCAGACCGCTCCGGCCAGCGGCCACAGCCGCAGGTCCAGCCAGCGCCACCGGTCGGCCGGCCGGCCGGGCTCCGGGTGGGCCGACCGGCGCGGTGCGCGGCTCACACCCCCACCAGCTCGGCCAGCTCCGCCGCGATGGCCGGGCCGATGCCCGGGACGTCGTCCAGCTCCTCGACGCTGCGGAAGCCGCCGGTGCGGGTGCGGTGGTCGACGATCCGCTGCGCGAGGACCGGCCCGATGCCCGGCAGCGCGTCGAGCTCGGCGACCCCGGCCGTGTTGAGGTCGACCGGCCCGCCGGCGGCCGCACTGCCGGGAGCGCCTCCGGCCGGCGCGCCGTCCGGTACCGCCCCGGGCACCCCGACGGCGATCTGCTGCCCGTCGGAGAGCGGAGCAGCCAGGTTCACCGAGGCGGGATCCGCATCGGGCAGCAGCCCGCCGGCCGCGGCGACTGCGTCGGCGACCCGGGCCCCGGCGGCCAGCGTGACCAGGCCCGGCCGCGCCACCTGGCCGACCACGGAGACCACCACGGAGGCCGCCTCGGGGATGGTGGTCCCCGTGGGCGGGTCCTCGGCCGCGGCCGAGGAGGACGCCGGGCCGGCGGGGGACGTGGTCGGCACCGCAGTGGCGGCCGCTGCCGGCTCCACCCGGGGCCGCTCCCACCACGTCCAGCCGAGCACGAGGAGAACTGCCGCCAACGCGGCGACCCAGACCGCCTGGGTGCCCGGCCGGCCGGGATGCCAGCGCACCGTCGTGCCGGGTGCGCGGTGCCGGCCGACACCCACCGGCCGTTCCTGGTCTTCCCCGGCGTCGACCGGCACGGTGACCCGGTCGTCACCCGGCCAGGACCATCCTGCTCGGTCCTCGTCGTCGCCGGGCAGCCACCCGGCCGGGGAGGTGCGTGGCTCGGCCAGGACGGCCCGCAGACGGGCGCGGATGACGTCGGCGTCGTCGTCGCGGCGGAGAGGGAGGCGCACCCCGGGGACGCTAGGAAGGCACCCTCCCCGGCGGAGCCGGTCCGCCGGATCTGTGGATCCCGACCGGGCCTGTGGACGCCGGACGGCCGCCCGCGCCCCTCCCGGCGCCCGCTGTGCCGATGCGTCCCGTCCGCTCCGTGCTCAGTGCCTCCGGTCGTCGTCCCTGCCGGGGTCGGCCACCGGCTCGTCGGCGCCGGCGGAGATGACGACGCCGACCGCACCTGGGCCGACGTGGGCCCCGATCGCCGCGCCCAGCTCGCTCACGTACAGCTCCCGGAGGCGGGGCACCCGCTCGCGGAGCTCGGACACGAGCCGGTCCGCCCGCTCGGCCGCGGCTAGGTGGTGGACGGCGAGCGAGACCTCCCGGTCCCCGGCCTGCTCGACGACGTGCTGCACCAGGCGCCCCAGCGCACGCGCCGAGGTGCGCACCTTCTCCAGCGGCACGACGCGACCGTCCACGACGTGCAGCACCGGCTTCACCGCGAGCGCCGACCCGAACACCGCCGCCGCCGAGCCGATCCGGCCGCCACGGCGCAGGTGCTCGAGGGTGTCGACGACGAAGAGCGTGCGGGTGCGTGCCGCGGCCTGGCGCGCGATCCGGTCCACCTCGTCCCGGTCCGCCCCCGCGGCGGCCGCACGGGCGGCCTCCAGGACGGCGAAACCGGTGCCCATCGCGGCGGAGCGGGAGTCGACGACCGAGACGATGTGCTCCCCCACCTGCGACGCGGCGACCCGGGCGGCGTCCCAGGTGCCGGAGAGCTCCGCGGACAGGTGCACCGAGACCAACCGGTCGGCGCCGGCGTCGAGCGCGGCCCGGTAGGCGGCGAGGAAGTCCCCCGGTGTGGGGCGGGAGGTGGAGACCCGCTGCCCCCGCGACGACAGCGCCTTCGCCACGTCCGCGGAGCTGATGTCGTCGCCCTCGCGCCCCGAGCGGCCGGCCAGCACGACGTACAGCGGCACCACGTGGACGCCGTACTCGGCGGCCAGGTCCGGGGGCAGATAGGCCGTCGAATCGGTGAGAACGGCGACGGGCACCCGGCGAGGCTAGCCGCCGCCGGAGGGCGCGGCCGGACGGGAGCCCTCCTCGCCCCGCCGACCCGGCTCAGCCGACGGCGTCGGCGTCCTGCGCCTGCGCCTGCGCGGCGCCGGCCTGGGCCTCGGCCTCGTCACCCGCCGGACGGTCGGCCCGCAGCCGCTCCGCCGGCGGGACGGCGAGGCCCTCGGGCAGCGGCCCGGCCGAGGAGTTGTGCCGCAGCAGCCGCCACCGGCCGCTCTGGCGGGCCAGCTCGCTCCAGGCGCAGTTGCCCAGCGGCCCGAACACCCGCCGATGGTCCGGGCCCAGCTCCAGCAGCCGCTCGATCATCCGGCCGCTCGTGCCGCCGTGGGTCACCACGACCGCCACCTCGACCGGGGGCAGGTCGAGCAACGCGGCGAGCACCCGCTCGGCCACGGCCGCCGTCTCCTCACCGCCGCGCCCCAGCACCGGGCCGCCGGCCAGCCAGTCGGCGTACTGCTCGGGGAAGCGGTCGGCCACCTCGTCGCGGGTCAGCCCCTCCCAGCTGCCCATGCCGTGCTCGCGCAGCCGGGGCTCCAGCTGCAGCGGCACGTCGAGCAGGGCGGTCAGCTCCCGCGCGGTGTCGGCGGCGCGCTCCAGGTCGCTGGACACCACCGCGGTGGACCGCCCCGCCAGCCCGGCGGACGCCACCAGGTGCGGTGCGGCATGCCTGGCCTGCGCGCGCCCGACGTCGTCCAGGGGCGGGTCGAGTTGCCCCTGGAAGCGGCCCGCGGCGTTCCACCCGGTCCGTCCGTGCCGCCAGACGACCACTCGGGTCACCGGCAGCTCGGGCAGGGCCGGCGAGGTCACTGGCCGGCCGTCTCCGCGACGGGCGGGGAACCGGCGTCGGTCGAGCCGCCGGCCACGGGAGCGGCCGCGTCGGTGAAGGGGATGGTGGGGCAGTCCTTCCAGAGCCGCTCGAGGGCGTAGTAGGCCCGCTCCTCGGCGTGCTGGACGTGCACCACGACGTCGACGAAGTCCAGCAGCACCCAGCGGGCCTCGGCGACGCCCTCGCGCCGCACCGGCTTCACGCCGTGCCCCCGGAGCCGTTCCTCGACCTCGTCGACGATGGCCTGGACCTGCCGTTCGTTGGGTGCGGACGCGAGGACGAACGCGTCGGTGATGGCGAGCCGCTCGCTGACGTCGACGATGGAGACGTCGACGGCCAGCTTGTCCGCAGCCGCCTGGGCGGCGAGCAGCGCGGTCTCCCGGGCCTCGGGCGAGGCGGTCATCGGGGCACCTCCTGGAGGTGGGAAGTCGTGGATGCAGCAGGAGCGCCGTCGCCGGGTGAGGTGTTCCCCGTCCCGGCGGGCGGTGGGCGGTCGTAGGTGGGCCGGTCCCCGGCGGGCCGGCCGTCGCCGGCCTCCCCCAGGGCGGTGGCGGAACGCTGCGCGGGCTCCCGGTAGAGACCGCGCTTCTCGATGTACTGCACGACGCCGTCGGGCACGAGGTACCAGACGGGCATCCCCCGGCCCACCCGCGCCCGGCAGTCGCTCGAGCTGATGGCCAGCGCCGGGATCTCGACCAGGCTCACGCCACCCTCGGGGAGGTGCGAGTCGCCCAACTCGTAGCCCGGGCGGGTCACCCCGATGAAGTGCGCCAGCTCGAAGCACCGGGCGCCGTCGCGCCAGGTCATGATCTGGGCCAGCGCGTCGGCCCCGGTGATGAAGAACAGCTCCGCGCCGGGCCGCTGGGCCTGCAGGTCGGTGAGGGTGTCGAACGTGTAGGTCGGGCCGCCCCGGTCGATGTCGACCCGGCTGACGGAGAACCGTGGGTTGGACGCCGTGGCGATGACCGTCATCAGGTACCGGTCCTCGGCCGGGCTGACCGCCTGGTCGCTCTTCTGCCACGGCTCACCCGTCGGCACGAACACGACCTCGTCGAGCCCGAACAGGCCGGCGACCTCGCTGGCGGCGACCAGGTGACCGTGGTGGATCGGGTCGAACGTCCCGCCCATCACGCCCACTCGTCGTCCTGCCACCGGTCGAGCGTATCCGGAGGGCACGGGGGCCGGCCCCGGGAGGACCGGCCCCGCGCCCGCGGCGCTACCCGCCCGGGCTGCCTGCCGTGCCGGCGGGGTTGCTGCGACCGGCTCCCCCGTGCAGCCGGTCGCGGCCGGCCACGCCGGTGCGGTCAGCCGGTGGCGACGTCGTCGACACCGCGTTGTCCAACGGCTCCGGCCGCGCGCGGTTACGGGTCGGCCGGGGTCCGGTGGCGTGCCGGCGGCCGGTGGGAAGGCGCGCAGGGAGCCGGTCGAGGAGTCGATGCATCGAGGTGTCGACCCGGCGGCAGGTCGACACCTCGACAGGTCGACGGGCTCAGAGGGTGGTGACGAAGTCGGCCAGCTGGGCGGCGTTGCGGCACTCGACCATGCCGATGACCTCGCCGTAGCGGTCGGCCGCGGAGTCACCGCTCCCCCACAGCCGCCGCGGCTCGGGGTTCAGCCAGTGCGCCGACCGGGCCTTGGAGACCAGGCCGGCCAGCACCGGGATCCCGGGCTGCCGGTAGTTGGTCCGCCCGTCGCCCAGCACGAGCAGCGACGTCTTCGGGCCGATGGCCGAGGCCCAGCGGTCGGCGAACACCTCGAACGCGGTGCCGTAGTCGCTGTGCCCGTCGAAGCCGACCACCTGGGCCTCCCGGCCGATCCGGGCGATCGCGTCGGCGACGTCCACGCCGGGCCGGAAGAACCGGGTCACCTCGTCGGTCGAGTCGACGAACGCGAAGGCCCGCACACCGGTGAAGTGCTCGCGCAGCGCCTGGGTCAGCATCAGCGTGAAGTGGCTGAACCCGGCCACCGACCCGCTGACGTCGCAGAGCACCACGAGCTCGGGCTTGTGCACCTTGCGCGGCCGGTGGTGGGTGACCACCGGGACGCCGCCGGTGCCCAGGGAGGCCCGCACGGTCTTGCGGAAGTCGAGTCGGCCCTGGCGGCCCAGCCGGCGGCGCGCGGAGAGCCGCACGGCGAGCCGGCGGGCGAGCGGCGCGACGGCCCGGCGCAGCTCGGCCAGGTCGGCGGCCTGGGCGCGGAGGAAGTCCACCTGGTCGGCCAGCGGGCGGACGGCGTTCTTGGCGATCCGGTCGCGGCCCTTCTCCGCCGCCGTCCGCCGCCGCACCTCGGTCTCGACCGCGGCGCGGAACGCGGCCAGCCGGTCGCGGACGGTCTGCCGCGCCACCTGCTCGGCCAGCCCGCCGCGGCCGGTGTCCCCGAGCAGCCCGGCCAGCAGCTGCGCGACGAGCGTGTCCGGTGAGAGCGCCCGCATGACCCGGTAGCTGAAGTACGACTGCCCCGACGGGGTCGGCTGCCCCTGCCCCAGCAGATCGACGGCCTCCCGGGCGAACCGGCGCAGCGCCTCGGGGTCGCCGTCCTGCAGCAGCTCCAGCAGCTCGGCCCGCATCTGCGCGGCCAGCGCGGCGTCGTCGGGGACGTCCAGGGTGGATCCGCCTTCCTCCCCTGCGCCATCGCCCTCGTCCGGATCGGCGGCCGGCCGGTCACCGAGCGGCCACCACAGGTCGAACAGGACGTCGTAGGTGGGGCGCTGGGCGGCCCGCTGCAGCAGCACCGCGGCGAGCCCGTGGCGCAGCTGCTCGCGGTCGAGCAGGTCGACGACGGTGAGGATCTCCGCGGCGTCGACCGCCTGGCTGATGCCCACCGGGATGCCGGCCTCCCGGACCGCCCGGACGAACCCGTCCAGGTGGCCGGCGAGCCCGCCGGACCGCCCGCCGGGGGCCACCCGCGCCTCCATCAGTTCAGCCGCAGCTCGGCCGCGGCCCGGGTCTGGTCGCTGGCGTGCTTGAGCACCACCCCGAGGGTCGAGGCCATCGCCGACTCGTCCAGGGTGTCCAGGCCGAGCTCGAGCAGCGTCTGCGCCCAGTCGAGCGTCTCCGAGATCGACGGCGACTTCTTCAGCTCCAGCCCGCGCAGCGCCCGCACCGTGCGGACCAGCTGGTCGGCCAGCCCCGGGGCGAGGTCGGGCACGCGCGAGAGCACGATTTCCCGCTCCCGCTCGGCGGTCGGGTAGTCCAGCGCCAGGTACAGGCAGCGCCGCTTGAGCGCCTCGGACAGTTCGCGGGTGGCGTTGGACGTCAGGACGACGATCGGCCGGCGGGTCGCGGTGATCGTGCCGAGCTCGGGGATGGTGACCTGGAAGTCGCTGAGCACCTCCAGCAGCAGGCCTTCCACCTCGACGTCGGCCTTGTCGGTCTCGTCGATGAGCAGGACGGTCGGCTCGGTGCGGCGGATCGCGGTGAGCAGCGGCCGGGAGAGCAGGAACTCCTCGCCGAAGATGTCGTCGTGGACGGTGTCCCAGTCCGCGCCGCCCCCGGCCTGCGACGCCTGGATGCGCAGCAGCTGCTTCTTGTAGTTCCACTCGTACAGCGCCCGGGCCTCGTCCAGGCCCTCGTAGCACTGCAGCCGGATCAGCTCGGACCCGGTGGCCGCCGCCAGCGCCTTGGCCAGCTCGGTCTTCCCCGTCCCCGCGGGCCCCTCCACCAGCAGCGGCTTGCCCAGGCGGTCGGCGAGGAAGACCGTCGTCGCGATCTGCGCGTCGGGCAGGTAGCCGGCGGTCGACAGCCGCTTGCTGACGTCCGCGACCGACGAGAAGTGGGCGGACTGCGACGGCGGGCGGGGCATGCGGCTCCTCGAGAAGGGAACGGGATCAGCGCGTGTGGCCGGACCCCGTGACGACGTAGGTGGTGGAGGTCAGCTCGGGCAGGCCGAGCGGGCCCCGGGCGTGCAGCTTCTGGGTCGAGATGCCGATCTCGGCACCGAAGCCGAACTCGCCCCCGTCGGTGAACCGGGTGGAGGCGTTGACCAGGATCGCGGCGGCGTCCACGCCTGCGGTGAAGTCGGCGATGGCGCGGGCCGAGTCGGCGACGATCGCCTCGGTGTGGCCGGTGCTCCACCGCGCGATGTGGTCCAGCGCCTGCGGAAGGTCGTCGACGATCCGCACGGCCATGTCCATCGACAGGTACTCGGTCGCCCAGTCCTCGTCGGTGGCCGGCACGACGCCGTCGTGGGCGGACCGGGCGGCCTCGTCACCGTGCAGCGTCACGCCGCTGCCGGCCAGCGCGGCCAGCAGCCGCGGCAGGAACGGCACGTCCTTGTGCACCAGCAGCGTCTCGGCGGAGTTGCAGACGCTCACCCGGTGGGTCTTGGAGTTGAGCACGACCGCCTCGGCGATCGCGGGGTCAGCGGACGCGTCCACGTAGACGTGGCAGTTGCCCTCGCCGGTCTCGATGACCGGCACCCGGGACTCGCGCACGACCCGCTGGATCAGCGAGGCACCGCCGCGCGGGATCACCACGTCGACGTGCCCCCGGGCGCTCAGCAGCTCGCCCACCGAGGCGCGGTCGGCGGGCAGCAGCTCGACGAACCCGGCCGGCAGGCCGGCCTTCTCGCCGGCATCGGTGAGGACGGCGATCAGCGCGGTGTTGGTCCGGAAGGCCGAGGCGGAGCCGCGGAGCAGCGCCGCGTTGCCGCTCTTGAGGCAGAGGCCCGCGGCGTCGACGGTGACGTTGGGCCGGGCCTCGTACACGATGCCGACGACGCCGAGCGGCACGCGGACCTGCTTGAGCTCCAGGCCGTTGGCCAGCCGGGAGCCGCGGACGACGTCGCCCACCGGGTCCGGCAGCGCGACCAGCTGGCGCAACGCGTCGGCGACCCCGGCCACCCGGGCGGGGTCCAGGCGGAGCCGGTCGAGGATCGCCTCCGGTGTGCCGTCGGCCCGCGCGGCGTCGACGTCGGCGGCGTTCGCGGCCAGGATCTCCTCGGTCCGCTCGACCAGCGCCTCGGCCATCGCCGTCAGCGCGGCGTCCTTGGTGTCGGTGGGCAGGGTGCGCAGCACCCGGGCGGCCGACCGCGCACGCAGCGCGGCGGCACCGATCAGCGGCAGGCCGGAGACGTCGGACACGACGCCAGGCTACGCGGGGCCTCCGACGGAGCGCGCCCGTCGCGGGCTCAGCGGTCGCGCAGCGCCCGCAGGGCCGACTTCCGGGCGTCGCCGGTGAGCCGGTCGAGGAAGACCTTGCCGTCGAGGTGGTCGACCTCGTGCTGCAGGCAGCGGGCCATCAGCCCCTCCCCCTCCAGCCGCAGCGGCTTGCCGTCGACGTCGAAGCCCTCGGCGACGCAGCGCATCGCGCGGACCGTGGGGGCCCAGATGCCCGGCACGGACAGGCAGCCCTCGTCGCCGTCCTGGATCTCCTCGGACCGCTCGACGATCACCGGGTTGACCATGTGCCCGATGACGCCGTCGATGTTGTAGGAGAAGGCCCGCACGTTGACACCGATCTGCGGCGCCGCCACCCCGGCTCGCCCGGGGTGGTCCACGGTGTCCTCGAGGTCGCGGACCAGCGTGGCCAGCCAGCCGTCGAAGGCCCGGACCGGGTCGGAGGGGGTGCGCAGCACGGGATCACCGAGCTCGCGGATGGGGCGGATCGTCACCCGGTCAGTCTCTCAGCCGGGCCGCGGCGCTCAGCGCAGGCGTCCGACCAGCACCATCTCGTCGCGGTGCACGACCTCCCGGCGGTGCTCCGGCGGGAGGTCACCGGTCTTGCGCCCCAGGAGGGCCGGCATCTCGCGGGCGTCGTAGGCGACCAGCCCGCGGGCGACGACGACGCCGTCGGGGCCGACCAGCTCGACCGGGTCGTCGGCGAGGAACTCCCCGGCGGTCCCGGTGATGCCGGCGGCCAGCAGCGAGGCGTGCCGGTCCCGGAGGGCGACGACCGCGCCCTCGTCCAGGATCAGCCGGCCCCGCGGCCGGCTGGCGTAGCGCAGCCAGAACTGCCGGGCGCTGGGCCGCTTCCCCATCGGTGCGAAGAGCGTGCCCACCCGGCCGCCGGCCAGCGCGTCACCGGCCCGCGGGGTGGAGGTGACGACGACGGGCACGCCGGCGTGCGCGGCGATGAAGGCGGCCTCCACCTTGGTGGCCATCCCGCCGGTGCCGACGCCGTTGCGGGTGGCCGAGCCGAGGGTGACCGCCGCGAGGTCGGCGGGGTCGCGCACGGTGTCCACCAGCTGCGCGGGCCCGGTGCGCGGGTCGCCGTCGTAGACGCCGTCGACGTCGGAGAGCAGCACCAGCGCCCCGGCCTGCGCGACGTGCGCGACCAGGGCCGCCAGCCGGTCGTTGTCGCCGAACCGGATCTCCTCGGTGGCGACCGTGTCGTTCTCGTTCACGATCGGCAGCACGCCGAGCGACAGCAGCCGCTCCACCGTCCGGTGGGCGTTGCGGTAGTGGCTGCGCCGGGTCAGGTCGTCGGCGGTGAGCAGCACCTGGCCGACGGTGATCCCGTGCCGGGCGAAGGCGTCGGCGTAGGTCTGCACCAGGCGGAGCTGACCGACGCTGGCCGCCGCCTGGGCGGTCGCGAGATCACGCGGGCGCCCGTCCAGCCCCAGCGGCGCGAGGCCGGCCGCGATCGCCCCCGAGGAGACGAGCACGACCTCGCGGCCGGAGGCTCGGACGGCCGCCAGCACGTCGACCAGCGCGGTGAGCCGGTCGACGTCCAGGCCCCCGGGCAGGGTGGTCAGCGACGAGGAGCCGACCTTGACCACGACCCGGCCGGCCCCGGCGATCCCGGGACGCGCAGCGTCGGTCACCGCGGGCCGTCCGCCTGCTCGTCGTCCTCCGGGTCCTGGTCGGCCCCGCGCGCGCCGTCGACGTCCTCGTCGTCCAGGTCGTCGTCCGGGTCGCCGCCGTCGAGGACCGGCAGGTCCTCGTCGGTCCAGCCGCCCTCGGACAGCTCGAACGGCGTCCGGCGGGCGCGCTTGGCCGCCAGCCGCTCGGCGGCACCGATCCGCTCGTTGCTCTCCAGCCGGTTGTCGGTGCCGCGGCCGCCCAGGCCGGCGGACTCCTCGACGGTGAGGCTGCCGGCGGGCAGCGTCGGCGCCCAGTCGAAGGTGACGTCGCCGATGGTGACGGCGTCGCCCTCGCGGGCCCCGGCCTTGGCCAGCTCCTCCTCGACGCCGAGGCGGTTGAGCCGGTCGGCGAGGAAGCCCACGGCCTCGTCGTTGGTGAAGTCGGTCTGGCGCACCCAGCGCTCGGGCTTGACGCCCCGCACGACGAACGCGTCCGGGTCGTCGGCGTCGCGCTCCACGGTGAAGCCGGAGTCGTCCACCGCGCGCGGGGTGAGGGTGACGCGCACCGGCTCCGGTTCGGGCAGCGAGGCCCGGTGCTCCTCGACGGCGGCGGCCAGCGCGTACCCGAAGGCGGCCAGCCCCTCCCCCGTCGCGGCGCTGACCGCGAACACCTGCAGCCCGCGCTCCTCCAGCGAGGCGCGCACCAGGTCGACCAGCTCCCGGCCGTCGGGGACGTCGATCTTGTTCAGCACGGCGATCCGCAGCCGCCCGACCAGGTCGAGCTCGTCGCCGCCGTACTCGGCGAGCTCGTGCTCCAGCGCCTCGATGTCGCTCTCGGGGTCACGGCCGGGCTCGATCGTCGCCATGTCGACGACGTGCACCAGGACGGCGCACCGCTCGACGTGGCGGAGGAACTGCAGGCCCAGCCCCTTGCCGGTGGACGCACCGGGGATGAGCCCGGGGACGTCGGCCATCGTGTAGACCGTGTCGCCCGAGCGGATCACGCCCAGGTTGGGCACCAGCGTGGTGAACGGGTAGTCGGCGATCTTCGGCCGGGCCGCCGACATCGCGGCGATCAGCGACGACTTGCCGGCCGACGGGAAGCCGACCAGACCGACGTCGGCGACGCTCTTGAGCTCGAAGACGGCGTCGAGGGTCTCCCCCGGCTCGCCGAGCAGCGCGAAGCCCGGGGCCTTGCGGCGGGAGTTCGCCAGCGCCGCGTTGCCCAGGCCGCCCTTGCCGCCGTGCGCCAGGACGACGCGGGTGCCGTTGCCCATGAGGTCGGCGATGACCCGGCCGTCGGCGGTGCTGACCACGGTGCCCTCGGGAACCCGCAGCACGCGGTCCTCGCCCCGGGCGCCGTGCCGGTTGCTGCCCGCGCCGGGACGGCCGTTGGCCGCCTTCTGGTGCGGGCGGTGGTGGAAGTCGAGCAGGGTGTGCACGCTGGGGTCGACCTCGAGGACGACGTCGCCGCCGTCCCCGCCGTTGCCCCCGTCGGGCCCACCGAGCGGCTTGTACTTCTCGCGATGCACCGAGGACACGCCGTGCCCGCCGTTGCCGGCGGCGACGTGGATGGTGACGCGGTCGATGAAAGCGGCCATGTGTACCGAGCGGACCTGGGTCCGCGCCGCCTCCTACCTACCTGTCAAGCGCCACGAGCGCACGGGCCGGTCGGCCCGTGCGCTCGTGAGCGGAACTGCTACTGGGGATCAGGCCTCGACCGCGGAGATGGAGACGGTCTTGCGTCCCCGCCGCGTGCCGAAGGTGACCGAGCCGGGCGCGAGGGCGAACAGCGTGTCGTCGCCGCCGCGGCCGACGCCGAGACCCGGGTGGAAGTGGGTCCCGCGCTGGCGGACGATGATCTCGCCGGCCTTCACGACCTGACCACCGAAGCGCTTGACGCCGAGGCGCTGCGCGTTCGAGTCGCGGCCGTTGCGGGAGGACGAGGCGCCCTTCTTGTGTGCCATGTCAGCGTCAGCCCTTCGAGATGTCGCGGACCACGACGCTGGTCAGGGGCTGACGGTGCCCCTGCCGCTTGTGGTAGCCGGTCTTGTTCTTGAACTTGTGGATGTGGATCTTCGGGCCCTTGGCGTGCTCGACGATCTCACCGGTCACGGTCACCTTGGCCAGAGCCGCCGCATCGCTGGTGACGGTGTCCCCGTCGACCAGCAGGATGGCCGGGAGGGCGACGCTGTCGCCCGCCGCACCCTGCAGGCGGTTGATCGTGAACGTGTCGCCCACGGCCACCTTGTGCTGGCTGCCACCGGCCTTCACAACTGCGTACACCACTGACTCCTCGTTCGCTTCTTCACGTCAAGCTCTGTGTCCGGCGCGCACGACCGGAACGGGCGCCGGGTGCTTGGACGGGCTGCCCACACCTTTCCGGCGGCACCCGGAGGCGCCTGCGCGGTGGCGCAGCAACCCGTCCAGCGTACCCGAGAGCGGTCGACGGGTCGACGTGCCCCCGGGCACCCCCTCCCCACCCGGTGAGGAGGGGGTCGATCCTCAGGCGGGCGGGCCCGCCGGGCGGCTGGCGGCCCGCCGGCGACGCGGTCGGGAGGGAGCCGCGGGCGGCTCCCCGTCGCCCGCCGACGGGTCGGCGGACGGCCGGCCGTCGGGCCCGGCGCCGGCGGCGTGCGCCACCCCACCGGGGACGACGTCGGCCGTCGTCGTGGCCGGGGTGATCGGCATCGCGTTCTGCTCCGGCGCCTCGACCGCGCCGACCTCGCCGGCCGGCAGCACGTCGTCGAAGTCGGTCTCCGCCGTCGGCACCGGGACCGGTGCGGTCTCGGGCAGCGGCTCGACCGTCGTCACCGGCGGGTCGACCGGCTGCGCCTCCGGGACGGCTGCCTGGTCCGACCCGGCCGGGGCCTCCGGCGCGCCGGACCGCTCGGCCTCGGCCGGCGCGGGAGCCGCCTCCGGGGCGACGTCCTCCACCGTCTCCGCCGAGCCGTCGGCGGCGGGCTCCCCCGCCGGGGCGTCCTCGTCGGCGCGGGTCCCGGCGAGGACGGCGGCGTCCTCGGCCGCGCGCTCCTCGCCGGACTGCCCGCGGTTGCGGCGGCCGCGGCCGCGGCGCCCTCCGCTGCGGCCGCCCTCGGGCGCCTCGCCGTCACCGGCGGACGCGTCGGCCGCAGCCGGCTGGGTGGCTTCCTCGGCCTCCGCGGCGGGCGCGTCCTTGGCGGGGGCGTCCTTCCCGGCGTCCTTGCCGCCGCCGTTGCCGCGGTTGCGCCCGTTCCCGGTGTCCTTGCCGCCGCCGGAGTCCCGGCCGCCCGAATCCCGGCCACCGGAGTCCTTCCCGGCGGAGTCCTTCCCGGCGGAGGCGTTGCCGCCCGAGCCGCCGCTCCGGCGCTTCTCGTCCACCGGGTCGAGGTGCACCAGGATCCCGCGCCCGCGGCAGTGCTCGCACGCCTCGGAGAAGACCTCCAGCAGGCCCTGCCCCACGCGCTTGCGGGTCATCTGCACGAGGCCGAGCGAGGTGACCTCGGCGACCTGGTGCTTGGTGCGGTCGCGGCCCAGGCACTCGGTCAGCCGCCGCAGCACGAGGTCGCGGTTGCTCTCGAGCACCATGTCGATGAAGTCGATGACGATGATGCCGCCGATGTCGCGCAGCCGGAGCTGGCGGACGATCTCCTCGGCCGCCTCCATGTTGTTGCGCGTCACGGTCTGCTCGAGGTTGCCGCCCGAGCCGGTGAACTTCCCGGTGTTGACGTCGACCACGGTCATGGCCTCGGTCCGGTCGATCACCAGCGAGCCACCCGAGGGCAGCCACACCTTGCGGTCCAGCGCCTTGGTCAGCTGCTCGTCGATCCGCAGGTCGCGGAAGACGTCGCCCTCACCGGTGTGGCGGGTCAGCCGCCCGGTCAGCTCCGGGGAGACGTGCGCGACGTAGGCCTCGACGGTGTCCCAGGCGTCGTCGCCCTGGATCACGAGCTCCTTGAAGTCCTCGTTGAAGACATCGCGGATCACCCGGATGGCCAGGTCCGGCTCGCCGTAGAGCAGCGTCGGCGCGTTCGACGTCGACTCGGACTTCTGCTTGATGACCTCCCACTGCGCCTTCAGCCGGTTGACGTCGCGGGTGAGCTCCTCCTCCGAGGCGCCCTCCGCGGCGGTCCGGATGATCACGCCGGCGTCGTCCGGGACGATCCGCTTGAGGATGTCCTTGAGCCGCTGGCGCTCGGTGTCGGGCAGCTTGCGGCTGATGCCGGTCATCGAGCCACCGGGCACGTAGACCAGGAAGCGGCCGGGCAGGTTGATCTGCTGGGTGAGGCGGGCGCCCTTGTGGCCGATCGGGTCCTTGGTGACCTGCACCAGGATCTTGTCGCCGGACTTGAACGCCTGCTCGATGGAGCGCTGCTTGCCGGAGAGCCCGGCGGCGTCCCAGTTGACCTCACCGGCGTAGACGACGGCGTTGCGGCCCTTGCCGATGTCGACGAACGCCGCCTCCATGCTGGGCAGCACGTTCTGCACCCGGCCGAGGTAGACGTTGCCGGCGAAGGAGGTGGCCGACGCCTGGGTCACGTAGTGCTCGACCAGGATGTCGTCCTCGAGGACGGCGATCTGGGTCCGCTCGCCGCGCTGCCGGATGACCATCTTGCGGTCCACGGCCTCGCGGCGGGCGAGGAACTCCGACTCGGTGAGGATCGGCTGGCGACGGCGCCCGGTGTCCCGGCCGTCCCGGCGGCGCTGGCGCTTGGCCTCCAGCCGGGTGGAGCCGGCGATGCCGCGGACGTCGTCGTCGCTGGTGCTGCGGCCGTTGCGGCCGGCCCGCTCGGGGCGGTCGTCGTCGTCGGTGTCGTCGGAGGAGTCCTCGCCCCCCGAGCTGCCGCTGCGGCGACGGCGACGGCGGCGACGCCGGGTGCCCGATCCGGTCGAGCCCTCGTCGTCGGTGTCCTCGTCGCTCTCGGCCGACTCCTCGGCGGCGTCGGTGGTGTCGTCGTCGTCGCTGTCGGCGCCCGGACGCTCGGAGGTGTCCTCGTCGTCGGTGTCGGCGGAGTCCTCGCCGCTGCGGCCACGGCCCCGGCCACGACGGCCCCGGCGGCGACGGCGGCTGGCCGACGAGCCGTTGTCCTCGCCCGACTCGTCGTTCTCGTCGGTGTCCTCGGCCTGCTCGTCCTCGACGACGTCGCTCTCGTCGCGCGCCGGCTGCTCCTCGGCGGCCCGGCGGCGCGAGCGGTTGCGGCGGGAGCGGGGCGCCTCGTCCTCGGTCTCCTCGCCGCTGTCGGCGGTGCGGTCCTCGAGCGCCTCGGGGTCGGGCGACTCCGCCGGTCGGCGGCTGCGCCGGCGCGGCGCCGGCGGGACGTCCACGGGCGGGGCCATGAAGCTGATGAAGGCCGGGACCGGCGCCGCGGGTGCGGGGGCGACGGCCTCGACCGGGTCGGGGTCGGCGGCGGCGACCGGCCGGGTCGCCCGCCGGCGGGGGCGGGCGACGACGGCCGTGGGCTCCGGGGAGCTGAACTGGGCGCCGAACCGGGAGGGCGCGGGCTCCTCGGCCTCGGCGCCCTCCGCCTCGTCGGCCGGGGGCTCGGCGTGCTGCTCGGCGTCCTCGGCCGGCTGCTCGGCGTCCTCGGCGGGCGCCCCCTCGTCGGAGGTCGCCGGGATGCCGGTCACCTCGGCCCCGGCGGGCTGCGGTGTGCCCGCCGGGACGCCGGCTCCCTGGGTCTCGTCGGTCTCGGTGGTCGGGTGGTCGGTGTCAGCCACGAGGGCTCTCGCCTCCTCATGTGCTCCCGGGCGCCATGTGCTGGCGGCCGCGCAGGAGCACGGGGTTGGGGCGGGGCGGGCTGCCGCGCTGGGTACGGCGGACTGGCTCGCCCTGCGAAGTCTGTGGGCGGCTCCCGCGCGACGGTTGCCGCGGCGAGGAGCCGGACTGCGGTGGTGCCCGCGCCCGGTGACGCCGGGTGCGGTGGTGCGGGTGGTGCGGTGGTCTGCGTCGTCCGGATCGGGGTGACCCGGAGCGGGTGCGTCACGTCTGGCAGCCGTGTCGCTGCGACGGCGCGGGCCCCGGAGGGATCCATCGGTCAGACCGCTGCGTGTTCTCCCGGTACGGGAGCGCGCGCCGCGCGGTCGGGTCCGAGCGGATCGGCCACGGTCCCGGTGTCGTCGAGCCGGCCCTGCGCCTCACGCACGGCCCGGGGGGGCAACGGCGGGCGCAGGTCGGCAACAGCAGCCAGGGCGGCCAACACGTCGTCGGGTCGTACGGCGGGCGTCACCTGCCGGACGACCATGTGCAGTATGGCACAACCTGCCTCCTCGGCAGCCGATGCGGCGGCCACGGCGGGGCGGGCGTCGATGTCCTTGAGGCCGTTCTTGGTCCGCTTGGCGACCGTGACGACCTCGCTGGCGAGGAACTTCTCCACGGCAGGCTGCAGCTCCGCGAGCGCCACGCCGGGCAGCTCGACCCGCCACACCGAGGTGTCGATCCGCTCGGCCAGGGAGCCGGTCCCCTCCTGCGCCTCCACGACCTCCAGGACGGCGACGTCGGGCGGCAGCGCGGTGTCCAGCGCGACCCGCACGGCCTCGGGGTCGCAGCGGATCGCGACGCCGATCTCCAGGTACTCCGCCTCGCTGGCCGACCCGGTGGGCGCGGCCCCGATGTAGGAGATCTTCGGGTGCGGGCTGAACCCGGCGGAGAACGCCATGGGCACCTGGGCCCGGCGCAGCGCCCGCTCCAGGGCGCGCGCCAGGTCGCGGTGCGAGGCGAACCGGAGCCGACCCCGCTTGGCGTAGCGGATGCGCAGCTTCTGCACGGTGGGCGGCGGCGGCGGGCCCTCGGGCTGGCGGGCCATCAGACGACGGTGAGCGGGATCAGGCTGCGCCCGGTCGGCCCGATCTGGATCTCGGTGCCCATGGTCGGGCAGACGCCGCAGTCGTAGCAGGGAGTCCACCGGCAGTCGGCGACCTCCTCCTCGGAGAGGGCCTCCTGCCAGTCCTCCCAGAGCCACTCCTTGTCCAGTCCGGAGTCCAGGTGGTCCCAGGGCAGGATCTCGTGCTCGGTGCGCTCCCGGGTGGTGAACCAGTCGAGGTCGACGCCGAACGCGGGGAGCTCCTCGGCGGCGGCCTGCGTCCAGCGGTCGTAGGAGAAGTGCTCGCTCCAGCCGTCGAACTTCCCGCCCTCGCGCCACACGCGCTCGATGACCCGGCCGACGCGGCGGTCACCCCGGGACAGCAGTCCCTCGATGACGCCCGGCTTGCCGTCGTGGTAGCGCAGGCCGATGGAGCGGCCGATGCGGCGGTCGGCGTTGATCGCCTGCCGCAGCACCCGCAGCCGGTGGTCGATCGTCTCGGCGCTGGCCTGGGCGGCCCACTGGAACGGGGTGTGCGGCTTGGGCACGAAGCCACCGATGGAGACGGTGCAGCGGATGTCCTTGCGGCCGCTGGCCTCGCGGCCGGCCCGGATCACCTCGACCGCCAGCTCGGCGATCTCCAGGACGTCCTCGTCGGTCTCGGTCGGCAGCCCGCACATGAAGTAGAGCTTCACCTGCGTCCAGCCGTTGGCGTAGGCCGTGGTCACCGTGCGGACGAGGTCCTCCTTGGACACCGTCTTGTTGATGACCCGGCGGATCCGCTCGCTGCCGCCCTCGGGGGCGAAGGTGAGGCCGCTGCGTCGCCCGTTGCGGGACAGCTCGTTGGCCAGCGTGACGTTGAAGGCGTCCACGCGGGTCGACGGCAGGCTCAGGCCGGTGTTGGTGCCCTCGTAGCGGTCGGCGAGCTCCTTGGCCAGCTGGCCGATCTCGGAGTGGTCGGCGCTGGAGAGGCTGAGCAGGCCGACCTCCTCGTAGCCGGTCGCCTTGAGGCCGGCGTCGACCATCGACCCGATGCCGGTGATGGTCCGCTCGCGCACGGGGCGCGTGATCATGCCGGCCTGGCAGAAGCGGCAGCCGCGGGTGCAGCCGCGGAAGATCTCCACGCTCATCCGCTCGTGCACGCTCTCCGCGAGCGGGACCAGCGGCTGCTTGGGGTAGGGCCACTCGTCGAGGTCCATCACGGTGCGCTTGCCGACCTTCGCCGGGACGTCGTCCCGGGTCGGGGCGACCGCGGCGATGGCGCCGTCCGGGCCGTAGCTGACGGCGTAGAAGCGGGGCACGTAGACGCCGTCGACGCGGGCGAGGCGGGCCAGCAGCTCCTCGCGGCCGCCCGGGCGGCCCTGCGCCTTCCACGCCTTGACGACGTCGGTGATGTCGCCGACGACCTGCTCGCCGTCGCCCAGCACGGCGCAGTCGACGAAGTCGCTGACCGGCTCGGGGTTGAAGGCGGCGTGCCCGCCGGCCACCACGACCGGGTGGGTCTCGTCGCGGTCGACGGCGTGGATCGGCACGCCGGCGAGGTCGAGCGCCTCGAGCAGGTTGGTGTAACCGAGCTCGGTGGCGAAGCTGACGCCGAGCACGTCGAAGTCCCGGACGGCGCGGTGGCCGTCGACGGTGAACTGGCCGACGCCGTGCTCGCGCATCAGCGCGGCGAGGTCGGGCCAGACGGCGTAGGTGCGCTCGGCCAGGGCGTCGGGGCGCTCGTTGAGCACCTCGTACAGGATCATCAGCCCCTGGTTGGGCAGCCCCACCTCGTAGGCGTCGGGGTACATGAGCGCCCAGTGGACGTCCACGGACTCCCACGGCTTCAGCTGGGCGTTGAGCTCACCCCCGACGTACTGGATCGGCTTCTGGATCTGGGCCAGCAGCGGCTCGAGGCGGGGGTACAGAGTCTCACCAGTCATGACCGGTCCAGGGTAGACGGCCCGCGCGCGGCCCCACCCCTCGCCGAGTGGGGAGTTCCCCCGCCGGCCCTCGCCCACGCCGCCGGGCGGCCTCGCGCAGCAGCGCTCCGCCGTCGTTGCTTGACAGCTTTCGTAGCAATAATGCTATGGTTCATCGCATGGGACGACAGCCGAAGTCCGAGGCGGACAAGGTCCACGACCGCATCGCGGTGCTCCGGGCCGACCGCGGCGTGAGCCGCAAGGAGCTCGCGGACGCCGTCGGCGTCCACCCGCAGACGATCGGCTACGTGGAGCGCGGCGACTACAGCCCGTCGCTGGCCCTGGCCCTGCGCATCGCCCGCTTCTTCGACCTGCCGGTCGAGGCGGTGTTCTCGCTCGATCCGCTGCCCTCGCTCAGCGAGGAACTCCTCAGGAGGACGTCATGAGCATCTCCCCCGACCAGACCTACCTCGCCCGGAACTTCGAGGACGGACGCTGGGCCTGGGCGCGCACGGTGCGGGTCCGTCGGCGCGCGGTCATCGCGCAGGCGGCGCTCCTGTCGGCGTTGATCTCGGCAACCGTCACCGCCGCCGCGACGGACGTCGGCTGGACGACGACCTACTTCGTCGTCATGACCGTCGGACTGCTGGGCTTCATCCCGCTGCACTCGCTTCTCAACGCCGGCATCCGGGGCGTGTTCGACCGCAGCGTCCGTTCGCTGGACGAGCACCAGCGCCGGCTGCGCGACCGGTCCTTCACCGGGATGGCCTGGCCGGCCACCGCCCTGCACTTCGCGTCGTGGAGCGGCGCCGTCGCCGTCGTCGCGCTCACCGGGCACGTGCCGCTGGCGCTGTACCTCGGGTTCCTGCTCTGGTTCACCGCCGGCCTGCTGCCCTACTGGCACCTGGCCTGGACCGCCCCCGAGGAGCCGGCCGACGCCGACCTCTGACCAGTTCGCAGGCGAAGGAGGCTATGCCTACGGCTTCGGCGTCGATCCCGTAGGCATAGCCTCCTTTGCCAGGGGGACTCAGCCCAGGTCGGGGAAGAAGAGCGTCACCTCGCGCGCGGCGGACTCGGGCGAGTCGGAGCCGTGCACGATGTTGTTCTGCACCTCGAGGGCGAAGTCGCCGCGGATGGTGCCGGGGGCGGCCTTCACCGGGTCGGTGGCGCCGGCCAGGGCGCGGAACGCCTCGATGGCCCGCGGCCCCTCGACGACCAGCGCCATGAGCGGCCCGCCGGTGATGAACTCGACGAGGTCGGCGAAGAACGGCCGCTCGCGGTGCTCGGCGTAGTGGGTCTCGGCGGTCTCGCGGTCGAGGGTGCGCAGTTCGGCGGCGACCAGGCGCAGGCCCTTGCGCTCGAGCCGCGTGATCACCTCGCCGACCAGGCCGCGGGAGACGCCGTCGGGCTTGACGAGGACGAGAGTGCGTTCGGTCACGGGGCGGCAGCCTACGGGGTGGCCGTGGGGCCGCCTGCGCCGTCGGCCGGGTCCGGGGCCCGCACGGGGCCGAAGGCGGTGCCGAGCAGCTGCTTGCGGACCTGCAGGAGGTAGATCCAGATGAGCAGGAACGCCCCCGCCACGAACCACATGGCGTTCGTGTAGAGCCCGGTGAGCAGCAGCGGCAGCTGCAGGGCGGTGCCGATGACCAGGCCGCGCTCCCTGCGCTGGATGCCGCTGGCCAGGATCAGGACGACGGCGAGCCCGAGGAGCACCCACAGCCGGCCGCCGAGCCCGCCCTCGGTCTGCGCGATGGCCCGGGGCACGAACAGGACCGCGATGCCCTCCAGGACCAGCACCGCGGCCGCGGCGCCGCGCAGCGCCTTCGCCGCACGCAGCGGCTCCGGCGCGGTCACCGCGACCCCCGCGCGAGGAGGGAGCGCGCCTCGCCCGCGGTGACGACGCTGCCGGTGACGAGCACGCCCGAGCCGCCGAGGGCGTCGTCCGGGCCGGCCTCGGCCAGCTCGATCGCCTCGCTGATCGCCTCCCCCAGGCGCGGGGAGACGCTGACCCGGTCGGCGCCGAAGACGTCGACGGCCAGGGCACCCAGCTCGTCGGCGGGCATGGCCCGCGGCGAGCCGTTCTGGGTGACGACGAGCTCGGCGCAGACCTCCTCCAGCGCGGCCAGCATCCCGGGAACGTCCTTGCCCTGCACGACGCCGACCACCCCGACCAGGCGGGTGAAGTCGAAGGACTCCCGGAGCGCCGCCACGGTCGCGGTCATGCCGGCCGGGTTGTGCGCGGCGTCGACGAGCACCGTCGGGCTGGTGCGGAGCCGCTCGAGCCGGCCGGGCGAGCGGACCGCGGCGAACGCGGCCCGGACGGTCTCCTGCTCGATCGGCCCGGTGGCGGCGCCCGCACCGAGGAAGGCCTCGACCGCGGCGAGCGCCGTCACCGCGTTCTGCGCCTGGTGGGCACCGAACAGCGGCAGGAAGATCTCCTCGTACTCGCCGCCCAGACCCTGCAGCCGGACCTGCTGCCCGCCGACGGCGACCTTCCGCTCCAGGACGCCGAACTCGGTGCCCTCGCGGGCGACGACGGCGTCGGCCTCGACGGCGCGGCGGACCAGCGCGTCGAGCGCGGCCGGCTCCTGGTGGGCGAGGACGGCGATCGCGTCGCCGGTGATGATCCCGGCCTTCTCGCCGGCGATGGTGCCGACGTCGGGGCCGAGGTACTCGGCGTGGTCCAGGGCCACCGGCGTGACGACGGCGACCCGGGCGTCGGCGACGTTCGTGGCGTCCCACGTCCCGCCCATGCCGACCTCGATCACCGCGACGTCGACCGGGGCGTCGGCGAAGAGCGCGTAGGCCATGCCGACCATGACCTCGAAGAAGCTCATCGGGATCTCGCCGGCGGCGTCGACCATCTGCACGTAGGGCGCGATGTCGTCGTAGGTCTCGACGAAGCGCTCCGCGCTCACCGGCTCGCCGTCGAGCACGATCCGCTCCCGGATCGACTGCAGGTGCGGGCTGGTGAAGCGGCCGACCCGCAGGCCGAAGCCGCGCAGCAGCTCGTCGATCATCCGCGCCGTCGTCGTCTTGCCGTTCGTGCCCGCCACCTGGATCACCGGAGCGGCCCGGTGCGGCGACCCGAGCAGGTCCACGAGGGCGCTGATGCGGGTGAGCGAGGGCTCCAGGCGGCTCTCCGGCCAGCGGGCCAGCAGCTCGTTCTCGACCCGGGCCATGTCACCGGTGCTGCCGTTGCTCATCCTGCCCAGGATGCCAGTTGTTCAGTACGCCCCCACGCGCCGCCGGGGCGCGCCGTCCACCACGCCGCCGCCCGCGTGCAGCCAGTCCCGCGGCGGGGCGGTCTCCACCACCCGCTTGCCCAACGGGAAGAGCCCGACGGCGGCCAGCTTGAACGAGGCCACACCGAAGGGGATGCCGATGATCGTGAGGCAGAAGCCGATGCCCGCGATGATGTGGATGACCGCCAGCCACCAGCCGGCGACGAGGAACCAGAGCAGGTTGCCGATCGCCGACGCCACGCCCGCACCGGGTGCGCGCACCGTCGTCCGGCCGAAGGGCCAGACGACGAAGGCCGCCAGCCGGAACGAGGCGATGCCGAACGGGATGGTCACGACCAGCAGGCAGGCCAGCACCCCGGCCAGCAGGTAGGCGAGCGCGAGGATCCAGCCCTGCAGCAGCAGCCAGACGAGGTTGAGCAGCAGGCGCAGCGTGTCCACGTCAGGCTGACGGACGACGCCGGCGCACGGTTCCCCCGGCGTGCGCGGAACCGCGTTGCCGCGCCTTCCTAGGATGTGCGACATGGTTCCCGACACCGCCGCCCCGGACACCACTGCCCCGGCTGCGACCGTCGGCGTACCGGAGAAGCCGTCGATCGACGGCCTCGAGGAGAAGTGGGTCGCCCGCTGGGCGTCCGAGGACACCTACGGCTTCGACCGCGAGGCCGCGCTGCAGGCGCCGCGCGAGCAGATCTGGTCGATCGACACTCCCCCGCCGACCGCCAGCGGCTCGCTGCACGTGGGCCACGTCTTCAGCTACACCCACACCGACATCGTCGCCCGCTACCAGCGGATGCGCGGCAAGCACGTCTTCTACCCGATGGGCTGGGACGACAACGGCCTGCCGACCGAGCGCCGGGTGCAGAACTACTACGGCGTGCGCTGCGACCCCGCGCTCTCCTACGACCCCTCGTTCGAGCCGCCGGCCAAGCCGGAGAAGAACCAGCTGCCGCTCTCCCGCCGCAACTTCGTCGAGCTGTGCGAGCGCCTGACCGCCGAGGACGAGGCGGAGTACGAGAAGCTCTGGCGCCGCGTCGGCCTGTCGGTGGACTGGTCGAACGTCTACCGGACGATCTCGGAGTCCTCCCGGGCCACCGCGCAGAAGATGTTCCTGCACAACCTGGCCCGCGGCGAGGCGTACGCGCAGGAGGCGCCGACCCTCTGGGACGTCACCTTCCGCACCGCCGTCGCCCAGGCCGAGCTGGAGGACCGGGAGCGTCCCGGCGCCTACCACCGGATCGCCTTCGCCGGCCCCGAGGGCCCGGTCTTCATCGAGACCACCCGCCCCGAGCTGCTCCCGGCCTGCGTCGCGCTGGTCGCCCACCCCGACGACGCGCGCTACCAGCCGCTGTTCGGGAAGACGGTCACGACGCCGCTGTTCGGCGTCGAGGTGCCCGTGGTCGCCCACCGCCTCGCCGAGCCGGACAAGGGCTCGGGCATCGCGATGATCTGCACCTTCGGCGACCTCAACGACGTCACCTGGTGGCGCGAGCTGCAGCTGCCCACCCGGGCGATCATCGGCTGGGACGGCCGGCTGCTGGCCGACCCGCCCGCCGACGTCCCCACGCACCCCTACGACGAGCTGGCCGGCAAGACGGTGTTCTCCGCGCAGCAGCGGATCGTGGAGCTGCTGCGGGAGTCCGGCGACCTGCAGGGAGACCCGAAGCAGATCACCCACCCGGTGAAGTTCTTCGAGAAGGGCGAGCGCCCGCTGGAGATCGTCACCACGCGGCAGTGGTACATCCGCAACGGCGGCCGGGACGCCGACCTGCGCGAAGCCCTGCTGGCCCGCGGCCGGGAGATCCAGTGGGTGCCCGAGCACATGCGGCACCGCTACGACAACTGGGTCGAGGGCCTCAACGGCGACTGGCTGATCAGCCGCCAGCGCTTCTTCGGCGTCCCCTTCCCGGTCTGGTACCGGCTCGACGAGGCCGGTGAGCCGGTCCACGACGAGCCGATCCTCGCCGACGAGGCGTCCCTGCCCATCGATCCGTCCTCCGACGTGCCCCCGGGCTTCGACGAGTCGCAGCGCGGGAAGCCGGGCGGCTTCATGGCCGACCCCGACGTCATGGACACCTGGGCGACGTCGTCGTTGTCCCCGCAGGTGGCCTCGGGCTGGGACACCGACCCGGAGCTGTTCGCCAAGGTCTTCCCGATGGACCAGCGGCCGCAGGCGCACGACATCATCCGCACCTGGCTGTTCTCCACGGTCGTCCGCGCGCACTTCGAGCACGGCGCGGTGCCCTGGACGCACGCCACCATCTCCGGCTTCGTGGTCGACCCCGACCGCAAGAAGATGTCGAAGTCCAAGGGCAACGCGACGACGCCGATCGACGTCCTGGAGCGGTACGGCACCGACGCCGTCCGCTGGCGCGCGGCCGGCGCCCGCCCGGGAGCGGACTCGCCGTTCGACGAGGCGCAGATGAAGGTCGGCCGCCGGCTGGCCATGAAGGTGCTCAACATCGGCAAGTTCGTGCTCGGGCTGGGCGCCTCGACCGACCTGTCCCCCGCGGCCGTGACCGAGCCCATCGACCGCGGCCTGCTCGCGTCGCTGGCCCAGGTCGTCGACGAGGCGACCGCGGCGATGGAGGCCTACAACTACACCCGCGCCCTCGAGGTCGCCGAGACCTTCTTCTGGTCGTTCTGCGACGACTACGTGGAGCTGGTGAAGACCCGCGCCTACGGCACCGGTGACGGCGCCGCCTCGGCCCAGGCCACCCTGGCCCTCGCGCTGTCGGTGCAGCTGCGGCTGTTCGCCCCGGTGCTGCCGTTCGTGACCGAGGAGGTCTGGTCGTGGTGGCAGACCGGCTCGGTGCACCGGGCGCTGTGGCCGACCGCGACGGAGCTGCCCACCGGCGGCGACCCGGCCGTGGTGACGGCCGCGGCCGAGGTGCTGTCGCTGGTCCGCAAGGCGAAGTCGGACGCGAAGACCTCGATGCGCACCGACGTCGAGTCGGCGACGGTGACCGTGCCCGAGGCGCGGCTCGCCGCGGTCGAGGCCGCCCGGGGTGACCTCACCGACGCCGGCCGGATCCAGACGCTGACCGTGGTGTCCGGCGAGGGCCCGCTGCGCGTCGACGTCGTCCTGGCTGCGGCGCCGGAGGCCTGATCCGCGCACAGTGCTGCGACGGCCTCAGCGGGCCAGCTCGGCTAGCTTCGTGACCGTGTTCCAGTTGCGGTTGGTGCCCGCGCTCGCGAGCAGCCGGTCCCACTTCCACCCGCCCATGGCGCTGCGCTGCATGCCGTCGGGGAGCCACAGGTAGAGCTCGCGGCCGCGGAGCTCGTACGCGCCGCCGTCGGCGGGCGGGAGCGCCGCCACCCGGTCGGGGTGCGGGGCCTCCGGGAAAAAGGTGACGGAGTAGCGGGCCGGGTCGCTGGCGACGTGGCCGAGCGGGTCCGCGGCGACGACGTCGGCCAGCTCGTCCGCCGTCCGGATGACGACGGGGACGTCGAGGGAGAACTCCTCGCCGATGACCCGGGTGAGCTCGGCCGCCAACTCGGGCTCGGTCAGCCCGCTGTCGAGCAGCACGTTGCCGCTGGCCAGGTGCGTGCGGACGGCGCCGTGGCCGCGTTCGGCGAGTACCTCGCGCAACCGCGGCATGGACACCCGGCGGGTCGCCCCCAGGTTGATCGCCCGCAGCAGGGCCACGTACCGCGTCACCCCGTGGACGCTAGCCCCCGTTCCAGGCCGGCAACGGTGTCCCTCACCGCGACATCCTGCCCGCCGGAATGCCCGCCCCCGGGACAACGTCTGCAAGCTTGTCCACAGCATCAGCCGCCCCGCCCCGACGTAAGCCTTTCTGCCCCCACGCTGTGGCCGTGCACGACGTCCTCGAGCTGCTCGGCCCCACCCGCGTGTCGTCGACGGCTGCCCTGTCGCGGTTCGTCGCGCCGCGCACGATCGGGCGCTGGCTCGCCGCCGGCCGCCTCGTCCTTCTGCACCCCGGTTGGGTCACGGTCCCCGAACTCGTCGACGACTGGACGGTGCGTGCCCACGCAGCCGCGTCCTACTGCGGGGGGCCGCTCAGCCACTGGAGCGCGCTGGCCGTCCACGGCCTCGGGGACGAGTACACCCGGCTGGACGTCACGGTGCCACCGGGATCGAGAGTGCGGTCGTCACGGTGGCTGCGCGTCCACCGGAGCCGGATGCCCTTCGGGCTGGCCACCGCGCGAGGCCTGGTCGCGACGCCGGTGAGCCGGGCGCTCGTGGACACCTGGGGCGACGCGCACCGCGCGACGGCAATGCGGGCCTCTCCCGGCCTGGCCCGCGGAGCGGTGCTGCGCGCGGTGCAGCGACGGAACGTGCAACCGGCCCAGGTGGCCGCCGAGCTGGACCGCCGCCCCAACCTGCCCGGGCGGGCGGCGCTGCACGAGTTGCTCGGGCTGGTCGCCGGCGGGAGCCACAGCGAGCTGGAGATCTTCGGCCTCAGGGAGATCCTCACCGTTCCCGGGCTGCCGGAGTGCCGGCGCCAGCACCAGGTGCACCTGCCCGACGGGCCCGTTCTCCTCGATGCCGCCTGGCCCGAGGTGCTGCTGGCGGTCGAGCTGGACGGCGCCGCCTTCCACAGCTCCGAGGAGGCGCGGGAACGGGACCTGCGCCGGGACGCCGCACTCGCTGTCCTCGGCTGGCAGACCCTGCGCTTCAGCTACCGACGGGCGACCTCGGACCCGGCAGGCTGCCGCGCCCAGATCGCGCGGACCTACAGCCGTCGCCTCGGCAATGTCCCTCAGGAGGGCATTCGATGAGCGCGAATGTCCTCGTCAGGGTCATCGCTCCACCAGCAGTCCGCGTAACGGGCGGCACTGCTGGTGTCGGCGGCCCGGCAACGTGCCCTGAGACGCAGCGAGCCCGCCCCCGGTTCCGGGGACGGGCTCGCTGGCTGGTCAGCGGGAGGTCAGGCCGACTTCTCGCGGGGGGCGCGGGAGGGCTTGCGCGGCACGATGGTCGGGTTGACGTGCTCCAGCACGACCTCCTTGGTGATCACCACGGAGGCGACGTCCTCACGGCTGGGGATGTCGTACATGACCGACTGGAGCACCTCCTCCATGATCGCCCGGAGCCCGCGGGCGCCGGTGCCCCGGAGGATCGCCTGGTCGGCGACCGACTCGAGCGCGTCGTCGGTGAACTCCAGCTCCACGCCGTCGAGCTCGAACAGCTTCCGGTACTGGCGCACCAGGGCGTTCTTCGGCTGGGTCAGGATGTTGATCAGCGCCTGACGGTCCAGCTTGCGGACGCTGGTGATGACCGGGAGGCGGCCGATGAACTCGGGGATCATGCCGAACTTCAGCAGGTCCTCGGGCATGACCTCGGCGAACGCGTTGGCGTCCTCGATCTCCTGCTTGCCGCGGATCTCCCCGGCGAAGCCGATGCCCTGCTTGCCGGCGCGTGCCTCGATGACCTGCTCCAGGCCGGCGAATGCACCACCCACGATGAACAGCACGTTCGTCGTGTCGATCTGGATGAACTCCTGGTGCGGGTGCTTGCGCCCGCCCTGCGGCGGCACCGACGCCGTCGTCCCCTCGAGGATCTTCAGCAGCGCCTGCTGCACGCCCTCGCCGGAGACGTCGCGGGTGATCGACGGGTTCTCGCTCTTGCGGGCGATCTTGTCGACCTCGTCGATGTAGATGATGCCGGTCTCGGCCCGCTTGACGTCGTAGTCGGCGGCCTGGATCAGCTTGAGGAGGATGTTCTCGACGTCCTCACCCACGTAGCCCGCCTCGGTGAGCGCGGTGGCGTCGGCGATGGCGAACGGGACGTTCAGCATCCGGGCCAGCGTCTGCGCCAGGTGGGTCTTGCCGCAGCCGGTGGGGCCGATCAGCAGGATGTTGGACTTCGCCAGCTCGACGGCGTCCTCACGGTTGGCGCGGTCGCCGCCGGCCTGGATCCGCTTGTAGTGGTTGTAGACCGCGACCGAGAGCGTCCGCTTGGCCTTGTCCTGACCGATGACGTACTGGTCGAGGAAGTCGTGGATCTCCTTGGGCTTGGGCAGCTCGTCGAACTTCAGGTCCGACGACTCGGAGAGCTCTTCCTCGATGATCTCGTTGCAGAGGTCGATGCACTCGTCGCAGATGTAGACCCCGGGGCCAGCGATGAGCTTCTTGACCTGCTTCTGGCTCTTGCCGCAGAACGAGCACTTGAGCAGATCACCGCTCTCACCGATTCGTGCCACCTGCTGACCTCCACCTCGACAGTCGCCGGTCCTGGTGTCAGGTACCCGCGGGTTGGACCCTGCTTGGTTGTCTTGCGCCCTTGCTCGACCTCGCTGACAGGCTGCCCCGCGAGGCTCTCCTCCCAGCACTTCCGGCCGGGGATCGGGCGTTCGCCGAACGTACCCGCCGCCTCCGGCGGGGCCGGGCAATGACTCACCCGGAACGCCCGAGGCTCTTCCACTTCTGTCCCGCCGTGCCCTCAGACCTCCGACGGTACGGGCCGGAGACGCGACGCGCGCGCCCCCGGCCCGTACCGGATCACGGAGTGGGGAGGGCGTTGAGCTTCCGGCTCTGGATCACCTGGTCGACGATCCCGTACTCCTTGGCCTCGGCGGCCGTGAGGATCTTGTCGCGGTCGATGTCCTTGCGGACCTGCTCCTGGCTGCGGCCGGTGTGCCGGGCCAGGATCTCCTCCATCTGCACCCGCACCCGCTCGATCTCGGCGGCGTGGATCTCCAGGTCGGAGACCTGGCCACCGGACTCGCCGGAGGGCTGGTGGATCAGCACGCGGGAGTAGGGCAGCGCCAGGCGCTTGCCCGGCGTGCCGGCCGCCAGCAGGACGGCGGCGGCCGAGGCGGCCTGGCCCATGCAGACGGTCTGGATGTCGGGCCGGACGAACATCATCGTGTCGTAGATGGCCATCAGCGAGGTGAACGAGCCACCGGGCGAGTTGATGTAGATGGTGATGTCGCGGTCCGGGTCGGCGGACTCGAGCGTGATGAGCTGCGCCATCACGTCGTTGGCCGACGCGTCGTCGACCTGCACCCCGAGGAAGATGATCCGCTCCTCGAAGAGCTTGTTGTAGGGGTTGGACTCCTTCATGCCGTAGCTCGTGCGCTCCACGAAGGAGGGCAGGATGTACCGGCTCGAAGGCAGCTGGAAACCGCTCATGTTCGTCAGTCCTCGCTGCTCAGTTGTCGGAGACCGGGTTGGCGCTGTCGGTCATGGTGGCGCTGCTGACGACGTGGTCGACGAAGCCGTACTCCAGGGCCTCCTGCGCGGTGAACCAGCGGTCGCGGTCGGAGTCCTCGAGGATCCGCTCGACGGTCTGCCCGGTGAGCTGCGCCTGCAGCTCCGACAGCTCCTGCTTGGTCCGCCGGAACAGGTCGGCCTGGATGGCGATGTCGGAGGCCGTGCCGCCGACGCCGGCCGAGGGCTGGTGCATCAGGATCCGCGCGTGCGGCAGGGCGTAGCGCTTGCCCTTTGTGCCGGCGGTCAGCAGGAACTGGCCCATCGAGGCGGCCAGGCCCATCCCGTAGGTGGCGACGTCGCAGTCGATGAACTGCATCGTGTCGTAGATGGCCATGCCCGCGGTGACCGAGCCACCGGGCGAGTTGATGTAGAGGTGGATGTCCTGCTTGGGGTCCTCGGCCGACAGCAGCAGCATCTGGGCGACCAGCTGGTTGGCGATGACGTCGTCCACCTGGGTGCCCAGGAAGATGATCCGCTCGCGCAGCAGGCGCTCGTAGACCGAGTCGCCGAGGTTCATCATGCCGCCGGCGCCGCGCATCAAGGGTGCGCTCGCCAGGATCGGGTCGGTGGTGCTCACGGGTGCGGTGACCTCCGTAGGACGCGTCGTGGCAGTCGTTCTCGTGTGGTGCGGGGCCCGGAACGGCCCTCCGGGAGGGGCTACCTCCCGGCGATCGCCTGAGTCCTGTCGACCCTAACGCGGACCTCCGACGCGACAGTCCCCGTACGGGCGGTGTTCGCCGTCGGCGCAGCGCTGGACCCCGGGGAACGCGGCGACGCCGCCCTCCCCGGTAGGGAGGACGGCGTCGTCGGTGGTGGGACCCGCGGATCAGGCCTTGTCGACGTCCTCGGTGTTCTCGGTAGCGCCCTCGGCGGCCTCGGTCGCGACGGCCTGGACGCCGATGTCGCCGTCGGCCAGGGCTGCCTCGGTGGTGTCCTCGGCGGCCTCGTCGTCGGCCGGGGCCTGCACCGTCTTCGGGCGCAGCGCCTCGAGGTCGACCGGGTTGCCCGACGCGTCGGTGATCGTCGTCTGCTCGAGCAGCTGGGCCAGCGTCTTGGTGCGGCGGACGTCGGCGACGAACTCGGCGATGTTGCCGCCCTGCTGCAGCTGCTGGGCGAACTGCTCCGGGCTCATCCGGCTGCGCTGGGCCTGGGCCATGATCTGCGCCGAGAGGTCGTCGTTGGCGACGGTGACCTCACGGGCGTCGGCGATCGCGTCGAGGATGAACTGCGTCTTGACCGCTTCCTCGACGTTCTTCTGCTGCTCGGCGTCGTACTCCTCGCGGCTCTCGACGCCCGACATCTTGAGGAACGCGTCCCAGTCCATGCCGGCCTGCTGGAGCTCGCGCTCGAAGGCCTGGTTGCGCCACTCGACCTCGCGCTGGACCAGGTTCTCCGGGATCGGCACCTCGACGGTCTCGAGCAGGTGCTCGACCAGCTTGTCGCGCGCCTGCGCGCCCTGCTGGATCACCTTGGAGCGGGCCAGGCGGGTGCGGACGTCCTCGCGCAGCTCGTCCAGGGTGTCGAACTCGCTGGCGGTCTGGGCGAACTCGTCGTCCAGCTCCGGCAGCTCCTTCTCCTTCACCGAGCGGACGGTGACGGTGACGTCGGCCTGCTCGCCGGCGTCGGGGCCCGAGAGCAGCGCGGTCTGGAAGGTCTTCGACTCGTCGGCCGAGAGCCCGCGGACGGCGTCGTCCAGGCCCTCCATGAGGTTGCCGGAGCCGACCTCGTAGGACATGCCGGTCGTGGAGCCGTCCTCGAGGACCTCGCCGTTGAGCTTGGCCTCCAGGTCGATGGAGACGAAGTCGCCGTCCTGCGCGGCGCGCTCGACGCCGGTCAGCATGGAGAAGCGCTCGCGCATGACCGTGACCTGCTGGTCGATCTCCTCGTCGGTGACCTCGACGTCGTCGACGGTCACGGCGAGGTCGTCCAGGGCCGGGAGCTCCAGCTGCGGGGCGACGTCGACCTCGGCGGTGAAGGCGAGGGTGTCGCCGTCGTCGAGGCGGGTGACCTCGATCTCGGGCTGGCCGAGCACGCGCACCTGGTTCTCGCGGATGACCTCGGAGTAGACCTCCGGGACGGCGTGCTGGACGACCTGCTCCAGGACGACGGGGCGGCCGATGCGCTGGTCGAGCACCCGGTTGGGCACCTTGCCGGGGCGGAACCCGGGGACGCGCACCTGCTTGCCCAGCTCCTTGTAGACCTCACCGAAAGCGTGGTCCAGGTCCCCCCAGGGCACCTCGATCGCCATCCGGACCCGCGTGGGGCCCAGTTCCTCGATGGTGCTCTTCACAGCGGCAGTGCTCCTCGATAAGACAGCGGTTGTGGGCGCCCGCGGGGTCCGTGACACCGGGTCGACCCCCGAGTCTAGAGACGTCGGGGGCATGCGCGCGGTGGCGGGATGCGCGCATCCCGCTCGTCTGGTCGGGGTGACAGGATTTGAACCTGCGGCCCCCTGCTCCCAAAGCAGGTGCGCTACCAAGCTGCGCCACACCCCGTGGCGGGCCGAGTCTAGGCGGCTCCGCCGGGGTTCCCTCCCCGGAACCCGTCAGGCGGACACCCCAGGACGGCGATCCGCCCACGGCGCCGCTTCCTCCAGCGCGGCAGCCACCCGGACCAGGACGTCCTCCCGGCCGAAGGCGGCGACCAGCTGGACGCCGATCGGGAGCCCCTCCTCGGTCCAGTGCAGCGGCAGGCTGATCGCCGGCTGACCGGTGACGTTGAACTGGGACGTGCAGGGCATCAGGCTGTTGATCCGCCGGCCCTCCTGCTTCGGACCGGCCGCGGTGAACCAGCCGAGCTCCGGTGGCCGGGCGGCGATCGTGGGCGTCACCAGCAGGTCGAACCCCTGCCCGCCCTCCTCCCGCGGCGTCCAGAAGGCGGCCATCCGGCGGGTCCACGACCCCAGCCACTGCCGCGCCCCGACGTAGTCCTCGGCCGACAGCTTGCGACCCACGGCGCGGTACATGGCGTTGCGCGGCTCGAGCTCGCCGTCCTCGATCGGGCGGCCGACGGCTCCGCGCTCGAGCCCGGAGAGGGTGAGGGCGATGTCGGCGGCGATCGTGGTGGTGAAGAAGCGCGGGAACTGCGGGTCGAACATCGCCCCCGGCGTCCCCGGCTCGACGTCGCAGCCCAGCCTCGCCAGCAGCCGCCCGGCCTGCTCCACGGCGGCCCGGCAGGCGGGGTCGTCGAGGTACTGCTCCCCCGGGTCCGCGTCGAGCAGGCCGACCCGCAGCCGGCCCACGGGTGCGCCGACCTCCTCGGCGAGCGGACGGGGCAGCGGCGGGGCGGCGTAGGGGTCGCCGGGCATCGGCCCGGCGAGGACGTCGAGGACGGCGGCGGTGTCCCGCACCGAGCGGGTGACGACGCCGTCGATCGTGGCGCCGGCCCACCCCTCCCCCACGTCCGGTCCCTGGCTGACCCGGGCCCGGGTGGGCTTCAGGCCGACCAGACCGCACTCGGCGGCCGGGATGCGGATCGATCCGCCGCCGTCGTTGGCGTGCGCGACGGGGACCAGGCCGGCGGCGACCGCGGCCGCGGACCCGCCGCTGGAGCCGCCCGTGGAGCGGTCGGTGTCGTACGGGTTCCGCGCCGGGGGGTTCGCCGCCGGCTCCGAGGTGATCGTCGTCCCGAACTCCGGCACGGTGGTGCGGCCGACGACGACGAAGCCCGCCGCCCGGAAGCGCTGCGCCAGGTAGCTGTCGGTGGGCCAGCGGTAGCCGGCGTCCCGGAGAAAAGAGGTGCCGTAGTCGGTCCGCTCGCCGGCGACGTGGCAGCCGAGGTCCTTGAGCAGCAGCGGGACGCCGCGGAACGGGCCGGGCGGCAGCTCGCCGCGGGCCTCCTCGCGGGCGGCGTCGAAGCGGTCCCGGACCACCGCGTCGAGCTGCGGGTCGACCCGCTCGATGCGCTCGATCGCCGCGTCCACGAGCTCGGCGGGGCTCGCCTGCCCGGTGCGCACCAGTTCGGCCTGCGCGGTGGCGTCGAGCCACGTGGTCTCGGTCACGCGGCGCACGTTAGCGGCAGCGACGAGCACGAACTGGTGCGGACGAACCCGGGCCCGACCCGGCGATGTGTAGTTGGATCTCGGTGGAGAGAGTCGGACGACGTCGGGACTCGGGTGCCCGACGTACAGGGAGAGGGTCATGGCCGGTCGTCGAGCAGCGTTCGCCCTGGTTCCGCTGCTGTTCGTGGGCGCGTGCACGAGCAGCGACGAGGACGACGCCACGGGCGGCGACGCCTCCCCCACGGCCGCCGGCGTGGACCTGGGCGCCTGCAACTTCGACGTGCCGGCGGGCGTGGAGATCGAGTGCGGCACGCTGCCCGTCCCGGCCGACCGCGACGACCCCGACGCCGGGGAGATCCAGCTCGCCTTCGGCATCGTCCGGAGCGACGCCGACGACGTGGCGGAGGACCCCGTCGTCTACCTGTCGGGCGGACCGGGCCAGAGCACGCTGGAGCTCGTGCCGCAGGCGTACGGCCTGCTCTACGAGCCGCTCACCCAGAACCGGGACCTGGTGCTCGTCGACCAGCGGGGCACCGGGTTGACCGAGCCGTCGCTGGCCTGCGACGAGTACAGCTCGTGGGTGCGGGAGTCAGTGGGCTCGGACCTGCCCCCGGAGGAGCTGGAGGCCCAGGCGGTGCAGTCGCTGGACGACTGCCGGCAGCGCCTGGTCGACGAGGGCGTCGACTTCGCCGACTACAATAGCGCCGCCTCGGCCGCCGACCTCGAGGACCTGCGGGTCGCCCTCGGCTACGACGAGTGGAACCTCTACGGGATCTCCTACGGGACCCGGCTGGCGCAGGCGGCGATGCGCGACCACCCCGACGGCATCCGATCGGTGGTGCTGGACGCCGCCTACCCCGTCGATGCCGATCTCTACGAGGAGACGCCGCGCAACGCCGTCCGGGCCATGGAGGAGCTCTTCGCCACGTGCGCCGACGACCCGGGATGCGCCGCGCAGTACCCCGACCTCGAGCAGACGTTCGCGAGCCTGGTCGACGAGCTGAACGCCTCGCCGGCGCCGATCACCGTGATCGATCCGACGAACGGGCAGCGCATCGAGGACGAGCTCGACGGGGACTCGCTCGTCGGCTTCCTGTTCCAGACCCTCTACTCGACCGAGCTGCTGGCGCACCTGCCGGAGATCATCACCGCAGCGGACGACGGCGAGTTCGGCACGATCGGCCTCCTCCTAGGGGCGCTGTCCCAGCAGCTGGAGCTCGTCAGCTTCGGCCAACAGCTGGCCGTGCAGTGCCAGGAGGAGGTCGCCTTCGGCTCTCAGGAGGACGTGGCGGCGGCCGCCGCCGAGCACCCGCTGGTGGAGGGCTTCTTCGAAGGCGCGCCGACGCTGGGCCCCGGCGTCTTCGACGTCTGCGCCTCCTGGGACGCCGGCGAGCCGGTCGACGGGGCGAACGACCCGGTGACGAGCGAGATCCCGGCGCTGGTGCTGGCCGGTGACCTGGACCCGATCACGCCGCCGCGCTGGGGTGAGGAGATCGCCGAGGAGCTGCCCAACAGCTTCTTCGTCCGGTTCCCCTTCACCGGGCACGGCGCCCTGCCCAGCCACGAGTGCGCGGTCGGTATCGCCGTGGACTTCCTGGACGACCCCGGCAGCGAGCCGGCGACCGACTGCGTCGACGACATCGAGACGCCGGCCTTCACCGCGGACGACATCGAGGTGGAGATGACGTCGTTCGAGAGCGAGGAGCTCGGTCTCACCGGGCTGCGGCCGGAGGGCTGGGCCGAGGTGCTCCCCGGCGCGTGGCAGGAGTCGGTCCTGGCGTCGCTGGTCCAGCAGGTGGTGCCCGGCGCCACCGCCGAGCAGCTGCTCCAGACGGTCGGCACGCAGCTGGGGCTCGCGGAGCCGCCGCAGCCGGTCGGCGAGCTGGCGACCGACTCGTTCACCTGGCAGCTGTACCGGCTGGACGACCTGGGGCAGAGCGTCGAGCTGGCGCTGGCCGACGGCCCGGACGGCCTGCTGCTGGTGCAGCTGACGACCAGCCCGGCCCGGAACGACGTGCACCGGGAGCAGGTCTTCCTGCCGGCCGTCGAGGCGCTCGCCCCGCTGTCCTGAACCGGCCGCTCACCCGACCTGCCCGGCGGGCGCCGTCCGCGGGTGCGGTGTCTGGGGAAGCGGCCGCCGTCCGGACGGGCGGCGGCGGATCAGCCACTCGGCGACCGCCAGGTTGATCAGCCAGCCGGCGCCCATGGGCCAGGCCTCGGTGGCCGCACTGGTCTCCCCTGCGATCGCCATCCACACGCCGGCGGTGAGCACCTGCGTGCCCGCCCCGAGGCCCAGGGCGTAGCCGCGCAGCATCCAGGCGCGGTGCCCGGCGAGGTCGCGGCGGAGGACGGCGGCGACGCCGAGCGCGAGGGCCACGGCCATCCCGGCCCCGGCCGCCGCGCGGAAGATCGTGAGCAGCCCGCTGTCGGCGCCGATGATGACGACGGTCAGCCAGAGCCCGCTCAGCGCGGCGACGAGGCCGGCCGGGGCGGCGATCCGCCCGGTGACGCGGTGCCAGCGGGGTCGGCGTCCCCGCGTGCCCGGCACGAACTGGAAGGCGCCGATCACGGTGAACACCAGCACGCTGAGGATGTGCACCACCAGCGGCACCGGCGCGCCCGCGGACCGCGGGGCCTCGGGCAGCACGGCGGCGCCACCGGAGAGCTCGACGAGCCGGACGGCGCCGGCGAGGAGCGGCACGAGGGCCAGGGCGATGAGGGCGGCGGGCACCAGCCACTGCCGCCGTCGGCGGGGCGTCGTCCGTACAGCTGCGGTCATGCACCCGATCCTGGGGACCGCGTCGCCGAAGGTCATCGCCGGAAAGACCGGTTCCCGGGTCCTCCTTTGGTCGGAGCCGGCGCCCGGTCTAGCTGCGCGGGACGCGCCGCGTCTCGTACGCCCAGATCGCGATCTCCACGCGGTTCCGGGCACCCAGCTTGGCCATGAGGCTGCCGACGTGCGTCTTCACCGTGCTGAGCGCGATGTGCAGCTCGCGGGCGATCTGGTCGTTCGACCGGCCGCGGGCGACGGCGGCGAGAACCTCCTCCTCCCGGTCGGTGAGCGGGTCGACCGGCTGGGCGGGCGAGGCGCCGGGGCCGGTGCCGGCGAAGGCGTCGAGCAGCCGGGCGGTGACGCTCGGGGCGATCAGCGCGTCCCCGCGGGCGGCGGCGTGCACGGCCTGGGACAGCAGCTCGGGCCCGGAGTCCTTGAGCAGGAACCCCCGGGCGCCGGCGCGCAGGGCGGCGTAGACGTACTCGTCGAGGTCGAAGGTCGTGATGACGACGACGGGGACCGGATCGGGAACGTCCGGCCCGGCGAGCCGGCGGGTGGCCTCGAGGCCGTCGGTGCCGGGCATGCGGATGTCGAGCAGGCAGACGTCGGGGCGCAGCCGGCGGGCGAGCTGCACGGCTTCCTCGCCGTCCGCGGCCTCGCCGACCACCTCGATGCCGGGCTGGGCGTCGAGGATCATCCGCAGCCCGGTGCGCACGATCTCCTGGTCGTCGGCGACGAGCACCCGCACGGTCACGCGGGCCCCCGGCGGGGCAGGTCGGCGCGGACGGTCCAGCCACGGTCGGGCGCAGGCCCGGCGTCGAAGGTGCCGCCGAGCAGGGAGACGCGCTCGGCCATGCCGCGCAGGCCGAACCCCGGGGTACCCGGCGTGGCGGCGCCGTCGCCGTCGTCGCTGACCAGCAGGTTCACCCGGACATCGTCGACGACCACCCGGACGTCGACGTGGGTGGCGCGCCGGGCGTGCCGGCGGGCGTTGGTGACCGACTCCTGCGCCAAGCGGTAGACGGCGGCCGCCACGGACGGGGAGACGGCGGCGGCGTCGCCGTCCACCTGGAGGTCGACGGGCAGGCCGTCGCCGCCCGCGAGGCCGGGGAGGTCGGCCAGCCCCGGGGTGGGGGCGAGCTCGGCGGGCCCGTCGCGGCGGAGCGCGCGGACCATGCCGCGCATCTCGGCGAGGGTGCTGGCCGCTTCCTGCTCGATCAGCCGCAGCGCCTCGACCGCGGCCTCGGGGCGGGCGGCCGCGGTGGCCAGGCCCGCCTGCGCGCGGACGGCGATCGCCGATACGTGGTGGGCGACGGTGTCGTGCAGGTCGCGGGCGAGGTGCTCCCGCTCGCGCGAGGCGACCTGGTCGAGCTCGCGGGCTCGTGCGCGCGCCCGGTAGCGGGCGGCCGCACCGAGGGCGAGCGAGGCAAGCAGGACCGCGCCGCCGCCGACCGCGTCCCCGGGTGTGGCCGGGCCCAGGACCATCGAGACGACGGCCCCGACCAGCAGGACGGCGAGCCCGGCCAGCGCCTGGGCGCCCGAGCCCCACCGCACGACGGCGTAGGGCAGCAGGAGCCCGAAGGCGGCGGAGTACATGCCGTCGCGGTCACCGGTGACGACGGCGAGCACGGCGAGGACGCCGAACCAGGCGATGAGCACGAGCACGGGCTGGGTGCGGCGCCACAGCAGCAGCGGGGCGAGCGCGCAGAGGACGGCCACCTGCAGCCAGCGGGACGGCAGGTCGGGCCGGAGGACGCCCTCGAGCGTGGCGGCGACCGGAACCAGGGCGGCCAGCAGCCAGTCCCGCCAGCCGCGGGCGGGGGCGTCCGGCGGCCTCGGCTCGCGCCAGAGCGAGCGCAGCAGCGCGTTCACCCGGTCACCGTACGAGCCGGGAGGGCGGAGTTGATCAGCCGGAAGGAGGAGATCCGGGTGTGTCCGGCGACCGGCGGGAGCGGCGTTCCCGGGAGGCGCTACCCTCGATGCGGACTCCCGCTCACCGGTCACGATCGGCGGGCGGCTATCTCGCGGGTGTAGCTCAATGGTAGAGCCCCAGCCTTCCAAGCTGGCCATGCCGGTTCGATCCCGGTCACCCGCTCCACGTAAAACCGCAGGTCAGAACGCCTGTTAGGCGTTCTGGAGGAGTCCCGGAGGACTTTCCGGACGGCCCGATACGCCCCCTTCTGACCCCTGTTTTCCGCTGCGTGGGTCATGAATGGGTCACGCCAGCGGCTCAATACGGCCAGGCAGAAACCCCGTTCATCCCTCCGGGAGGCCTCCCCGTGACCACAACGGGTCACACGGAGGCCTGGAGGTCGTGCCGGGCGGCGATCTGCCGGGCAACTTCCTCCACCGGCACCGCCAGCCGCTCGGCCGCCGCGCGGCTGTAGATGACGACGGCGAAGAGCGCGTACTGCCACAACGGGGTCTGCCACCAGCCGGCGTCGCTCAGCAGGTCGAGCCGGGCCGCCGCGCATGCCGGCGGCGGCGTAGAGGGCGTACTGGCTGTTGCGATGCTCGACCCGGCCATGGAACGTCACCGCGGGCAGGAAGCGTTCGCGCAGCCTCCCCTCGTGCTCGACCGGCACGGCGTTGGGAGGACAGGCGAGGTCGAGCGCCGTGGCGGCGAATTTTGAATAGAGCGGCTTCCAGCTGATGCGGCTGGGCACGTGGCTAGCAGCCGCAGCAGTATCGCCGCCACCCTCACACCTCACGGACGCCCAGGGTCCGATAGGTCTTGGTGGTTACCCCCACTCCCATCAATTCGCTTCGGCGAGCCGTCCGTCTCGCGCTCGGCCATCGTGACTGCTATAGGACTTGCCCGCTGGGGATCGTCCGAAGACAGAAAGAGCGAACGGCCTGGCTCGCTTCGAGAGCCCCAAAAAGCGCCAAAGAGTCGGAATACCTCTGGGAAGAAGGCCACGGTAATTGTTGCCAGAGCGACGACGGCCCACCAGCCGAGAAAGGTCGGCAGGAAATCGTTGACTGGCTTCAAGGAAACGATCGCAAGTGTCATTCCGGTGACAGCAGCCGTCAAGAAGATCAGCCAGTCAGCGGGCGGGCGCCCCCGCACTGCTGCTACACAGCCGAGAACCGCTATCACAAGAGCGGCTCCGAGTTCGTAGTTGTGAAAGAAGCCGCCGACCAGCGGCGGATCAATCTCTTGAGACTCCCAAATGGGCAGGACCCAGATTGCCCCAACGATCGCTCCGAGGATCATCGATGACAGGCTGAAGATCAGAAGATTCTTGCTGGTTTCCGACAGGAAGTGGCGACTTGGTGGCGATCCAGCACTCGACGATCTCGACTGTGACTCAACTACAAGTAGCAAGAGCAGCGCGATGAAGGCGAGAAGCATCACCAGAGGTGCGGACACCTCGAACTGGTCGGACAGCAGATTGAAGGCAATCGCGCTCAGGAAGATGGCTCCCACGCGTATCGCGGCCGCCCTGCTGATCACTACCTCCAAACGCGTTCAAGGGTGACGGCTCGCCGGTCAGTGAGCCGAAGTCTTAGCCTATCGGCAAGATGTGCCGCCGCAAGCCTCATCACATGACACCGCCCCGCCGTGTCAGGGGTCGCCGGGGTGGGAGGCCATGCCCCCAGACGGACTTGGAAGCTGGGTTGGCCTAATGCCCTGACCCGACAGGTTGTTCACGCAACGGGTCGACTGATCGGTGAGCGGCCTCCGAGAGCCTTCCCCGCTCGAGCAGAGCAGGCCGAGAGCGCAGGCGTGCAGTCATCGCAGAGGCGGGAGGGGCGAGGGGGCAGGCGGCCACCCGTCAGGAGACAATGAGCCGTGGCTGCCGACAAGCACACTGCAGCCGGCCAGGCGCTCGGGTACGTTTACCAGGTCGGTTGGGCCTTGCTAGAGCTCGCTCGTCCTGGCCCCGAGGATGCTGAGCTGCGGCTTGAGAACATCGACGACGTCTCTTGGAGCGACGCGGCTGGGAACCCGCTTCAGGCCCTCCAGATCAAGCATCACCTTGGCGACGGCGGCTCTCTCGGCGACAGAAGTTCGGACCTTTGGCGCACGATCCAGGTCTGGCTCGACAATCCGGTACTGCGCGCTCCCGACGGACCTGCGCTCGTCATAGTGACAACACAGACTGTGCCTGAGTCCGGGGCGCTAGCACGACTCGGCCCCCAGGATCGCGACCCGACAGCTGCAGTTGAGGCCTTGAACGCGGCCGCCTCACACTCGGCGAACAAGTCCACGGCCACGGCGCGGGCCGCATGGCTGGAGCAGTCGTCCATGATTCGGTCCGGCATTGTCGCTCGGATGACCGTGGTTTGGCGCCAAGCAACCGCGGCGGAGCTTGCTGGCCAGGTGCGGGAAGCCTTAGGTGTTGGCCTACCCGTTGGACGAGAAGACCCGTTCGTTGAGTCATTGCTTGGCTGGTGGTGGCGGGTGAGCGTTGACTTGCTTGCCGGCGTACGAACAGGGGTAACTCGGCTCCACCTGCGATTACAACTAGACGGTCTACGTGAGCAATATTCATCCCGCAGCCTGCCGGTGACTGTCGGTTCAGATGGACTGCCGGACACGACTGAGGGTCATCGAGGCCGAGTCTTCGCGCAGCAGCTTTCCTGGGTCGAAGCCGGAGAGGAGCTCCTACTGCTAGCAGTGCGCGACTATTACCGCGCATACTCCCAGGCTCAAGATTGGGTCGAGAACAGCATGGTTGAATTGGCCGAATTGACTGCATACGAACATCGCGTCGTCGATGAGTGGAAGATGCAGTTCGCTCTGGTGCGCCACAGCCTCGGACCGACTCCCTCGGAGCAGGAGTTGAAGGCGGCTGGGATGCGGCTTTACGCCGTTGCCATGAATCAACCGGCCTCGATGCTGCGGCCTGGATTCACGGAGCCGTTCTTTGCGCGTGGCACCCATCATTCGCTGGCAGACAGGGGGGCGGTCGGCTGGCACCCCGAGTTCGCGCAGCGCCTGAACGCCCTACTCAGCGGGCGCTTGCCATGACCCGCTGGCAGGACCAGCCCGCTGCTCTTAGGGCGACGTTGAACCCACTCTTGGTCGCAGGCGTGCTTGCTTGGTCGAGTCGGGCCTATCAGGAGGCGTCCGACGGCGATCCGATGCCTTGGCCTTTGGCCTTCGTGACTCCGGCGTTAGTGCTGCATGTCCCTTCACGAACCGCGCTTCCAGGGTCCACCGCGAAACGACTCCTGACGTGGCGGGACGAGAACGACCTGCTTGTATCAGCGCTTCCATCCCGATGCACAGCGCTACGCACATACAACCGGGCCGGCCTTCGTGCGGGCCTGCGGCACGGCCTACTCGCGATTGATGGCGCCGGTCTGCGTGGGCTCCTGCCATCCTCCCGAACTCCTGGCGATCTCCGCGAGCTTCAACGCGCCTCCGCCCTCATCGGCCGATGGTTCGCGCCGCTGCCTACCGCGACAGTGCTGGCCACACTGGGGATGACACCCTAGGGCCGTGCAGCTCGTATCGATCGTCGTGTGGGGCTGGAGTAGTCCTGAGCCTCGGGTGGTGTCCCTCAAGCCTGGCCTGAATGTGATCACAGGTGACTCCAAGACCGGAAAGAGCGCACTGCTCGACATAGTCGACTACTGCTTCGGGCGTACAGAGGAGTCAGTCGCTGGAGAGCGCATCCGGGAAGCGGTTTCCTGGTACGGCGTGTTGCTGCAGGCCAGCAACACCCACATCTTCCTCGGCCGCCCCCGGCCGGCACGCGGTGCTGCATCAAATCAACAGGCGATGTTCGTGGAGTCCACACACGCCCAACTGCCGTCGTATGAAGACCTAAAGGCGAACACGGATACCGCGGGCCTGCGACGGCGGCTCGGACAGGTTCTTGGGATTGGCGAGTTCCGCAGTTCGTCCCCCGAAGGAGCGCTCAACACCTCGAATGCGGCAAGCGTTGGACAAGCCGTGTTGTTCTGCCTTCAAAAGCAAGGCGAAGTAAGCAATCAAGACTTGCTGTTCCACCGGCAGGGCGAACGCCGAGTCGCGGACGCGTTGAGGGATACATTTCCCTACTTCCTAGGCGCCGAACGGTGGGACCAAGCGGTGTGGCAGGCCCAGGCTCGGCAAGCCCGTCGCGCAACCCAGGCGCTCCTCAACCGGCTCAACATTGCGGAATCGCGCGATGCCAACGTCGAGGCCGAGCTTCAAGCGCTGATCCAAGAGGCGTTCGCCGTAGGCCTGGTGGACAGCACCGTTATCGAGTCCCGAGAGCAGGCAATTCGCACTCTGCAGGCGGTGACTATTCGCAGGATCGGTGCGACATCACCAACCCGGTCTGACGACGAGACGTTCGAACGGCAACTCGCCTTGCAAACCGTCCAGACACGTCTTCGCCGCGAGCTTCGAGGTCTTCTTGAGGAACGAGCCGCGCTTCGATCGCTCGGCGAAGATGAGGACGGGTACGGCGCTGCCGTAGCCCGGCAACACATCGCCCTCCAGTCACTTGACCTTATCGGCACACAGGGAGAGGCGGCCTCGAACGCCTGCCCTCTCTGTGGCCAAGACCTTGATGAGCCGGACCCCAGCATCGAGCAGATGCGTAGCTACGCCGCCGCCCTACGGGACGACCTAGCTGGACTCGCTCGCAATCGGCCACGTAGGGCCGAAGCGGTCAGTCGCGTCGAAAGCCGGGTCGAGTCAGTGCAGGAGCAACTTGCAGCGACCGACGCGGCGCTGGCTGCGCTCCAAGCGACCACGAGCCCCGTGCTCTTCGGGCAGAGCCGCGCGGAGGAGGTGGCATTCCATCAGGGCCGCATAGACGCAGCACTCGCAGGCATATCCACTGGCGCCCAAGGGACCGTTCAGCGAGCGCGTGAAGCATACGAAGCAGCCCAGCGGAATCTGGAGTGGATCGAAGAGCGCGCAGGTGAATCTCAGACGGACCTCGAGGCGCGACTCGTGACCGTCAGTCAACACGTCACCGAGATTGCCGCTCGACTGGACGTTGAGCACTCCGATCGCCCCGTCGCGCTCGACATCCGAAACTTGACTGCAGTCGTCAGCACAGGCTCGGGGCGGCTGCGCCTCAATCAGGTTGGAAGCGCATCCAACTACCTTGGACTTCATCTTGCCGTCCATCTTGCGCTACATCGATTCTTCGCGGAGGAGGGCAGGCCGGTACCTCGCTTCCTCATGCTTGACCAACCGAGCCAGCCCTTCTATCCACAGGACGACCCGAGTAAGTCAGACGGAGAACTGCCGGCCGACGACAGCGACCGGCAGGCGGTCCGCGACATGTACCGGCTCCTGCACGAGTCCGCCGGCGAGGGCGAAGGACCGTTCCAGATCATCGTTAGCGACCACGTGAACCTGCGAGATGAGCCTTGGTTCACCGCGTCGATCGTGGAGGAATGGCGTAATGGCCGAGCACTGATCCCCCAAAGTTGGGCGGCGCGAGTCGGACCGTAAATCTCCGAGCGCCTCCGTTGCACAGATGTCGCTCACATCCTCCGAGGTCGCGGATGTGTCGGCGCCCACGATCAACTAAAAAGGATTCGTGCTGTCTCCGAGATGCTGCTCAACGCCATCCAGCCTGTGTCAATCGCATCGGACCCGTATAGCGGACGCCAACAGCTCCCTGGACATCTGCGGACCTAGGTCCGGCAGCGCGTCTCTTCATCATCGGCGGTGAGTCGATGACGCGGTGCCCTGACGGGGTGGCGCCCCTTGGCGACTCGTCACAACGAGTGGCCGGGACCGGAGATGCAAGAGGTGTGATGCCTCGTGATCTTGGAAAGGCGCCCGTCGAGAGTGTGGCGGCCTCGGCGCGGGCTTCACAGTGAGGTTCAGCGCGGCCACCGCTCGGTGAAGGGACGGTGGCGCGGGACCGCCGGTCTCTGCCGGACACCGCTTAGGGGGCACGGAGCAGCGCCGGGTCCTTTAGAGGACGCTGTGAAATGGGTCCTCAAGTTGTCCGCCCTCAAGCTGTTGGCGCGGCGCTACGGCACGTGGTCAGGTGAAGGTGGCCGGACCGAGGTAGCGCACCACAGGGGTGGCCCCGTCGAGGTCCCAGAGGATCGCCAGGTCGTCCGTGTTGGTGGGGTCGGCACGCTGCACAACGATCATCCACGCCCGGCCAGGGCGAATCAGGCGGCGGCGGACGGCCGATGCGCCGGGGTCGGCCTCGATCCTGTCGAACCACGCATCGACGCGACGGGCGGTAGCCGGGTCGGTGTGGTGTAGCCGGTCGAACACTTCTGCGGGCTCGGGGTCGAGCTCCAACGGGTTCATACCGCCAGCTTACCCCAATGGGGCGATTGGGCAGTGCCCTGGTGCCCGTTGGGGGAAAGTGGGGTACTGTGCGTTTGTCAGCGAGTAGGAAACGAGCGGGAACCGAGTGGGTCGGCGCACGGTCGTTGACCCTCATCGAGCACAACCCACCCCCACCACACCCCGGCGGGATAGCAACCCGCACCGGGTGACCACCAGCGAGGACACCCACCGATGCCCACCACTGTGATCGAGCTCGACGAGAGGCGCCGAGTCAGCTTCGGCAAGATCGGCCACCACGACCGCTACCTGGTCCACGAGGACCCCGACGGCACCATCACTCTCGAGCCCGCTGTCGTCCTGAGCGAAGCTGAGGCCCGGTTCATGGCCAACCCCGCGCTGCTGGCGCAAATCGAGGACAACCGCGCCCACCCCGAGCGGCGCGTGCCGCGGCGCCGACGCGCCTAACAGCGGCTGCTATACCGGCAGCACCGTCCGCAGGGCCTCGCACCGTACCGGTGCGGGGCCCTGCGGCATCCTGGCCCCATCCGGGGCGCCCGCCCGTGCCTGCGAGCCGCGACGCTGGAAGGGGCCGGTCCTGGCCTTCGGGACGAGACCCACCGTGAAGAGGCCAGGGACCACGGAGAACATTCACGCACAGGCGGCCGGCGGCATCTCGAAGCTGCTGCGCCCGCGGGGGTGAGCCCGCGCCGGCGTCAGTCGTCCCGATCCGCGGCCAGTGCTTCCACGCCCGCTTAGGGACAGGGAGCGCGAGCGACGACGGGTCACTGGACGGAAGTCGATAGCTGGAAGAGGGCTTCCGAAGGAGAACTGGAGGAATCCGCCAAGGCTCCCCAACATGACGGCGCACCGGACGACGAAAGAGCGGCACTCCCCCGGCGATCCGCTGCTCACTGTGGCGCAAGCGGGCGAGTACCTCGGAACCGGCGAGCGGTTCATTCGCCGGCTGATCACGGAACGTCGGATCAGTTACGTCAAAGTCGGCAAGTATGTGCGTCTTGAGCGGACGACGCTAGACGCGTTTGTGGATGCCGGACGCGTCCACAGCTTGCGGTGATTTCGACACGCGCTCGCTGACGTCGCCCAAGGTCGCGGCGTGGCGAAGCGGACGTTCGGGACTGTCGACGAGCTCCCCAGCGGCCGCTTCCGCGCTCGGTACCGCACCCCTGACGGTCGACGGCACGCCAAGGTCTTCGGGACCAAGGCAGATGCGTGGGCCTGGCTGGCAACCCAGCAGACAGACCTCCTCCGCAAGGTTTGGCGGGCTCCGTCCGCTACTCAGCGGACAGTCGGCGACTACGCAGAGGACTACCTCGCCCGTAACGACTTCCGCGCGAGCACCCGCGTCCTCTACGCCGGCCTCTGGCGCCACCACCTGGCGCAGCCCTGGGCGAACGTCCCCGTCGACGAGGTGACACCCGCGGCCGTCCGCTCCTGGCACGCCAAAGCCGGCCGGACGACCGGCCCTACGGCTGTAGCTCAGTCCTACCGGCTCCTACGGGCCATCCTCAACGTGGCGGTCGCCGACGAGGCCATCGCGTCAAACCCCTGCCGGCTACGCGGAGCTGGCACTCCCAAGGCCTCCCGCCCCTCCCGCGCGCTCACCGCGGCCGAAGCTCTCCAACTGGCAGAACAACTGGGGCGGGACCGGAGAACAGAGCGCTACCGGGCACTCCTACTGGTCCTCGCCTTCGGCGGCCTCCGGTTCGGCGAGGCCACCGCACTCCGCCGGTCCGACGTCCTGCCCGGCGGTCGACTCCGGATCGAACGCTCCGTGCGGCGCGTCGAGGGGCGGTGGGTGGTCGGCGAGCCCAAGACCGACGCCGGGTACCGGACCGTCACCCTTCCCGTCGCTGTTGCCGCGGTACTGGAGGAGCACCTGGAGAAGCACGTCGCCGATGCTCCAGACCCTCTGCTGTTCTCCACGAGTTCCGGCGGCTACCTCGCCCGCAGTAACTGGAATCAGACCTTCCGCCGCGCCGCCGACGCCATCGGCCTCCCGGCGGTGCGGCCGCACGAGCTTCGCCACACCGGCGCCACCCTTGCCGCGGCCACGGGCGCCACCACCAAGGAACTGATGCGCCGGCTGGGCCACTCCTCCCCCGCCGCGGCCCTGCTCTACCAGCACGCCGCGGACGACCGCGATGCCGAGATCGCCCGTGCCCTGGACGCCATGCTTGGGGCAGTGCGAAACCCACCGGACGACGACGCGGGGTAGGACGAACAGCAATGACATGCGGCGGTGGGTCACGCGTGGGTCACGCCGGAGCCCTGGGTCATACCTGGGTCATGGCCCACCCGCCGAACGGCAAATACAGCCTCTGAGCAGCGCATATGAAGCGGCAGGATCCCGCCTTCCAAGCTGGCCATGCCGGTTCGATCCCGGTCACCCGCTCCACGAAGAACCGCAGGTCCGGTCGCCTGTTGGGCGTACTGCCCTGGGGCCCTGAACCGGCTAACAGCCTGCCACTCACGACCGTCACCGCCCGCAGTGGTCGTGCCACCGGCGGGGAGACAACCTCCGCCGGTGCTGACGACGTCGTTCCGAGGGAGATAAGTCGCTGCCGATACCGTCCAGCCATGGCTTCGTCGCTATCGACCAGCGTCATCAGGCAGCGTTGGCCGCGGCTATACCACCTGACTGAGGTCGGGTCCTGGCCGTCGATCGAGCGCCACGGGCTCTTGTCGACGGCCGCCCTGCTCGACGTGTATGGGGTACTCGGCCCTGATTGCGAGCGCCTCCTGTGCCAGCGCCGGCCAGAAATGAGACGCCTCGAGCGCTCGGGCGTTGGAACTGCGTGGGTACGTGACAACAAGCCGATGAACGAGACAGTGCTGCGCCGGACGCTGGTGGGCATGGACGTATCCGAGTACTACCGGGCACTCAACCAGCGAGTGTTCTTCTTCCTCGAGGAACGGACCCTGCTCAAGCTGAGGAATGCGCCCCCCCTACCGGGACAGGGCGCACGAGATGCTCGTCTTGGACACCGCAGCGCTCCTGTCGCGGTATGGCCACATCGTCGAACTCTCGCCCTACAACAGCGGCGCCGTCCATCCGGGCGCGAAGGTCCAGCGTGGACCGAGGCCGTTTCTGCCGATCAGCGAGTACCCCTGGGAGGAGCGTCGAGACAAACGGCCCCCCATCGCCGAACTGACCGTTCCAGGAGGGGTGCAGGACGTGAGCAGCCTGCTGATCGAACGCAAGAGACTGCAGCCGAAAACCGGCGTCGCCAAAAGCCGGAACGGGTCGCGATGCAAGCAGTGAACAGGAGCCCGAGCACCCGGCCGGCGAAGAAGCGCAACCACGCTGCTGAGCAAAACCCTGACAGGTCCAGCGTTGCTGCTAGACAAGGGCCGGGCATCCCGCGCCCGGGCGCTGCACTTCTCGACGGACCCGTCGATCCCCCTCTCTGGCCGCACGGCGCAGCAGCCAGAGTCCTACGTATGGGCGATGGACGCCTCGCTCGCGCCGGCAGCCGACAACACTGTTGCGACCGGCGCAGCCACGAGGGATGGCGTCCCTAGACGGACGGGTCTCCCTCCGGCACCTCGGTCGCGATGACCTCTTCCACCTCCGCGTCCTCGCCGGACAGCCCCTCGGCCTCCTCGTGCTTGTCGTGGAAGGCCAGCCACTGCATCCCGAGGGCCTCGCGCTGCTCCTCGTCGACGGCCTCCTTGAAGGGCGGGAAGAAGTCGGTCTCCTCCTCGGCCATGTGGTCGGCGTTGACCTGCCGCGCGTTCCGCACTGCCTCCCACCACGCCTCGCTGCCGACCTCGTGCTCCCCGACGGCGGCCGCGGCGTGCCGGATCTCGTTGTGGTCGTGCACGCCCTCCGCGGTCTCCTGCTCGCCGTCCGCTTCCTGGGCGAGCAGCGGGTAGAACAGCTGCTCCTCGGCCACGGCGTGCACCTCGAGCTTGGCGTGCAGCGCCTCCCAGGCGGCGGCGAGCTCTTCGGCGGGCAGGTCGTCGAGCGCGGTGAACTCCCGCCGGAAGACCTCGTGCTCGGCCAGGACGAGTGCGGTGATCTCGAAGTCGGACATGGCAGAACTCCTACCCGCATCCACGTCAGGCACGCTGCGCGCGAGCAGTGGGCCCGCCGGGGCCGGCGTCCGGTCAGCGGGGTGGGTGCCGGCGTGACCTACCGACGGAGCCTGCGCACGAGCATCCACGAGCCGATCAGCGCCGCGGACCACGCGGCTGACGTGGCGGTGGCGGCACCGACGCCGGGAGTGCTGACGACGGGCGCGAGCAGCCGGGTGCCCAGCCGGTCGGCGAGCGCCTCGCCGCCCTCCCGCATCAGCGCCGCGTGGTTCCACACGAACAGCGGGCGCGCCAGCGGGGAGAGTGCCCGCATCCAGGCGAGGCGGGGGCGCACGACCCAGTCGAAACGGACCACCGAGCCGCCGTCGACGCCGGTGACCCCCCACCGGCCCTCGCCCTCCACCCGCCCGGTCACCGTCGTCCGGACCCCGTGCAGCGGGTCGTCGCGCAGCACGCGGGCGTCGAAGACCATCCGGTACGGCAGCCGGGTGCGGAAGGCGAACCGCCAGGTCTCCTCGCCGGTGCCCGGTGCGACCTCGGTGACGCTCTCCACCGAGGGCCACCAGGCGGGCCAGAGCTCGACCTCGCGCACGACGTCCCTGACCGCGGCCGGGGGCGCAGCGACGTGCCACTCGTCGCGGAACACGAACTCCGGCATGCGTCTCCCCCTTCGACGGGTGCGTCAGCCGCCGGCAGGGGCCGTGGCCGGCGGTGATGCCGGGGCCGCCCCGGACAGGTACTGGTGCACCAGCTGTACGGCGATGGCGCCCGCACCGACCCCGGAGGCGACCCGCTTGACCGAGCCGGATCGGACATCCCCGGCCGCAAAGACGCCGGGGACGCTGGTCTCCAGGAAGAGCGGTGGGCGGTCCAGCGGCCAGCCCGGCGAGGCGCTGTCCAGGTCCGGCCCGGTGAGGACGAAGCCCGAGCGGTCCTTGGCCACCTCGTCCCCCAGGCACCCGGATGCCGGCCGCGACCCGATGAGCACGAAGACGGCGTCCGCCGGCAGGGTCTCGCGGCGGCGCGTGTCGAGGTCCTCGACGACGACCGACTCCAGGACCGGCTCACCCGCCCCGTCCACGAGCTGCACGCGCGAGCGGACGTCGATGTTCGGCGCCTCGTCGATCTCGTGGACGAGGTAGTCAGACATGGTCTCCGCCAGTCCGCGCCGGACGAGGATCGTCACTTGGTCGGCGTAGCGCGCGAGGTGCACCGCGGCCTGCCCGGCGGAGTTGCCCCCGCCGACCACGAGGACGCGCCGGCCCGCCATGGCCCGCGCCTCGCTGACGGCAGCGCCGTAGAAGAGGCCCCGTCCCTGCAGCGCCTCGAGAGCGGGCACGTCCAGGCGCCGCCACTCGGCTCCGGTCGCGACGACGACGGTGCGGGCCCGCACCGTGGCGCCGTCGGACAGGTGCACGTGGTGCTCGCCGTCACTGCTGGACAACCGGATCACGCTGCGGGACCAGACGAAGGTGGCGCCGAACGACCACGCCTGCTGGTAGGCGCTGGCCGCCAGCCGGTTGCCGCTGACGCCCCGCGGGAAGCCGAGGTAGTTGCGGATCAGCGAGCTGGTCCCGGCCTGCCCGCCCATGGCGAGGGGCTCGATCACGACCGTGCTGAGCCCCTCGGACGCGGCGTACACGGCGGCACTGAGACCGGCCGGCCCGGCGCCCACGACGACGACGTCGAACAGCGTGCTCCCGTCCACGGGCTCCAGGAGCCCGAATGCCTCCGCGATGTCGAGGGCGCTCGGGTCGGTCAGCACCGGCCGCTCCGGCCGGAACTGGAGGACGACGACCGGGAGCGCGGGCCGATCCAGACCCAGCTCGGCCAGCAGCTCCTGCCCGGCCGGCGAGGAGGACTCGTGGAAGCCGACGGGGACCCGGTTGCGGGTGAACATGTCCCGGAGCTCCTGGGAGCGGGCCGACCACCGTTCGCCGATCACCTGGACGGCCTCGTAGGCCGGGCCCTGCCGGCTGTCCCACTCGGCGAGCAGTTCGGTGACCGAGAGGTGGAAGTCCTCGTCGCCGGCCCGTTCGGGACGGTAGAGCCACGCATCCAGCCGGCCGAGCGTGATCGCCTCGAAGACGGGCGCCGCCGTCTCGAGGTCGCCCCATCGCACGATGCAGGCCCGCACCGCACCCGGCGCCAGGCCCCCCGCTCTGGCGAGCACGTCGAGGCCGTCGGGGTCCGCCGGGCCGAGACCGGCCATGAACACGGCGACCGGGACGCCCTGGTCGGTCAGCTGCCCCGCCCGGGCGGCGACGTCGTCGTCGTCGGAGCCGCAGACGACCACCACGTAGTCGGCTCCGTAACGCTTCTCCAGCTCCTGTCCGACCCGGTCTCGCAGCGGCGCATCCCGGCTGACCAGGATCAGCGCCGCGCGCGCGGCCGAACTGCTGTCGGCGTCGAGGGCACCCATATAGCCTGCTTAGGGCGTCACCACACACGGGGTCAAGGGTGTGCGCGCTCAGTGCTCGTTCCGGCTTCCACCGCTCCGAGAGTGGATCATGATGGATCCAGGGGATCCCCGCGTCGTGCTCCCCGGCACGCGCCTGCTGCTGTACGTCTTCAGCGCACTCACGCTGCTGGCGTTCGTCTCGCTGTTCCTCGGGTCCTCCCGCACCGACGACTACTTCGCGTGGACGATCGCCCCGCCGGCGACCGCGGCCTTCCTCGGCGCCGCCTACGCCGCCGGCTGTGTGCTCGTGGTCCTGTCGCTGCGGGTGGACTCGTGGGCGCGCATCCGCATCCCGTTCGTCACGGTGCTGGTCTTCACCGCTCTCACGCTGATCGCCACCCTGCTGCACCTGGATCGGTTCCACTTCGGGGCGCCGGGAGTGGTGCCGCGTTCCGCCGCCTGGTTCTGGCTCGGCGTCTACGTGCTCGTGCCGGTCAGCATGCTCGTCATGCTGGTAAGGCAGGAGCGGCCGACCCGGAGGGATCCGCCGGGGCACGTGCCGCTGCCCGCCGGGCTGAGCGCGGTGCTGGCGGTGCAGGGCGTGGTGTTCCTCGCCGCCGGCGCGACGCTGTTCGCCGCACCGGGCACGGAGGCGTCGCTGTGGCCGTGGCCGCTGACCCCCCTCACGGCCCGGGCGGTCGCGTCGTGGCTGCTGGCCTTCGGAGTCGGCATCGTCCTCGCGCTGCGCGACCGCGACCTCGACCGGCTCCGGCTGGCGGCGGTGGCGTACGCGGTGTTCGGCGCGCTGGAACTCGTCGTCCTGCTCCGGTACACCGACGCGGTGCGGTGGGACTCCCCCGCGACCTGGGCGTACGTCGCACTGATGGCCTCGACCCTGCTCAGCGCCGGCTACGCGCTGCGCCGCACCCGGGCGCGTGTCTAGCCGAGACCGGGACCGGCATGCACGGGGAGACCGACCAGGGCTTGCAGGCAGCCCCTGCAGCCGTACAAGGAGAGGGAGTAGCGGTCATGGACGGACCGACCGTCGTGGACAACCCGGAGGCCGGCCGCTTCGAGGTGCTGGTGGACGGGGAGGTCGCCGGGTTCGCCGAGTACCGGCGGACGCGCTCCTCCGTGGCGTTCACCCACACGGTCGTCGACCCCGCCTTCGAAGGCCGGGGGCTCGGCTCGGCACTGGCCCGGGGTGCGTTGGACGCCACCCGGGAGGCGGGGCTCTCCGTGCTGCCGTTCTGCCCGTTCATCCGCAGCTACATCGAGCGGCACCCCGAGTACCGCGACCTCGTGCCCGAAGGACGCCGGGCCCAGTTCCGGCTGGCTGCCACCGCCGCCCAGCCCGACCGCCGCTGACCCTGGCAGATCGGCGCGGCGCCCGGTGAGGGCCCCGATCGGCGCGCGACGTCGGCGTCCTCAGCGGCGGGGACGGAACCGGCCCCGCCCCCCATGCCGTCCTCCGGTCATGGACACCGCTCCCGCCCGGACCCAGCCGCAGCACCGACCGGCCCGACCGCGCATCGACGCCGGTCGGCGGGCGCTGAGGCGGCCGGCGGTCCCCCTCCTGCGGCGCCTCCTCGCTCCCGCCGCGCTGATCCTGGTGCTGCTCGTCGGCTGCACCGACCAGACCGGCGGCGAGTCGCAGAGCGCCGCGGACGGCGCCGGCGGCGCGGTCACTGCCGTACCGGCCGCCCCGGGCACCGGCGAGAGTGCGCAGGACGACCGGCAGGTGGTCACGACCGCCACCGCGGCACTGGCCGTCGACGACCCGGCCGAGGGGGCTCAGCAGATCAGCGAGCTGGCCGAATCCGTCGGCGGCCGCGTCGAGGAGCGCAGCGTGCAGGCCACCTCCGGCGAGGACGGCGTGGACGGGGTCGTCGCCGACCTCGTCGTCCGGGTGCCGGCCGCGGCGCTGACCGGCGTGCTGGCCGACCTGGAGGACTTCGGCGACGTGGCGAGCGTGTCGGTGTCCCGCTCCGACGTGACCGCCACCGTGGTCGACCTCGACGCTCGGATCGCGGCGCTGCAGACCTCGGCAGCACGGCTGCTGGCCCTGATGGACGACGCGGCCACCACCGAGGCCCTCCTGGCGGCGGAACAGGCCCTCTCCGAACGGCAGCAGGAGCTGGAGGCGCTGCAGTCCCGGCGGGCGACGCTGGCCGACCAGGTGGAGCTGTCGACGCTCCGGGTGCACCTGGAGCCCTTCGGCGTGGCACCGGCCGGCGGGCCGGACGGCTTCCTCGACGGGCTGGGCACCGGGTGGCGGTCCCTGGTCGCGGTCCTGAGCGGGACCGTCGTCGTGCTCGGCGTCCTGCTGCCCTGGCTGGCCGTCGCCGCCCTGGTGGCCGGCGCGATCCTGGTGCCGGTCCGGCGAGCGCGGCGGCGGGCCATCGCCACGGCGTCGGCACCCCCGGCGCAGGAGGCCCCGGCGCCCTCGCCGCAGGAGTGAGCGGCCGTCACTGCGGTGCGGGCGAGGACTCCGCTTCCGGGGCCGCACCGGCCGGCGCGGGCACGGTCACCTCGTCGACGAAGCAGTAGCCCCAGCTCTCCCCCGGCTCGGCCGAGGCGATCAGCGGGTGCTCGTCGGCGGCGGCGTGCGCGCGGGCATGCCGGCGCGGCGAGGAATCGCAGCAGCCGACGTAGCCGCAGCTCAGGCAGGTGCGCAGGTGCACCCACTCGGTCCCCTCCTGCAGGCAGCCGACGCAGCCGGACGCCTGGGGCAGCACCGGCCGGGACGCCGCGCCGTGCCCGCACTCGCTCCCCTCCGGCCAGGCGTACCGCACCACCCGGCCGGTGTCGACGACGGTCCGCCCGCGGCTCGGGTGCACGACCTGGTGCCCCAGCTCGGCGAGCACCGAGCGCATCAGCGCCTGCCCGGAGAGCCGGTCCCGGTCGAGGATGTGGTCGGCGCCCGCATCCGCCAGCTCGGCGACGTCGACCGCACCCAGCGGCCGGGCCAGGATGGGCGCGTCCGTGACCGCCCGGGCGGCGGCGACGACGCGCACCGCCTGCTCGGGATCGTCCTCCGCGACCACGGCGAGCCGGGCGTCGGGCACCCCCGCCGTTCGCAGGATCTCCCGCTTCGTCGGATCCCCGCGAACCACCGAGTGCCCGGCGGCCTGGGCCTGGGCCGCCCCGTCCGGGTTGAGCGTGGTCATCACGACGTCCACCCCCCGGCCGCGCAGCAACGCGGCGAGGTCGAGGGCGGTCGGGCCCCAGCCGATGATCGCGACGTGGTCGCGGGGCGGGCCGTCCTCCTGCGCGGCGTCGTCGGCGGAGGACGCCCGTCGCGACCGGTCGATCCGGGCACCGGCGGCGGCCAGCTGCGGGGTCAGCAGCATGAGCAGCACCGTCGTCGCGACGACGACCTGCGAGCCGTCGTCCAGACCCAGCGGCGCCAGGCCCGCGGCGGTGCCCACGGTGAGCAGCACGAACGAGAACTCGCCGATCTGCGCCAGCAGCAGACCGGTGGCGACCGCGGTCCGGACCGGGATGCGGGCAACCGTGGCGGCAGCCGCGGTGGTCAGCGTCTTCACCAGCAGCACCACCGCCGCGGCGCCCAGCACCAGCGGCAGGTTGGCGAGCATGAAGCCCACGTCGAGCAGCATGCCGACCGAGACGAAGAAGACCGCGCTGAACACGATCTGCAGCGGCAGCACCTCGGCGAACGCCTGGCTGCTGGCCCGGCTCTCACTCACCACCAGGCCGGCCAGGAAGGCACCGAGCGAGACGCTCACCCCGGCGAGCGCGGTCAGGTAGGCGGTGCCGAAGCAGATGGCGACGATCGCGAGGAGGAAGACCTCCGGGGAGCAGGCCCGCGCCACGACGTCGAGCAGCGCGGGCATCACCCGGCGGGCGACCACCAGCACGACGGCGATCACCGCCACCGCCGTGAGCAGCGCCCACAGCAGCGACCCACCGCCGGACCCCTCGCCGTCCGCACCCGGACCGAGCAGCGGGACGACGAGCACCATGGCGACCACTGCCAGGTCCTGCGCGATCAGCACGGCCAGCGCCAGCCGGCCCCGGACGGCGGAGTTCTCCCGCCGCTCCCCCAGCAGCTTGAGCACGATCGCCGTGGACGACAGCGCGAGCAGGAACCCGGTGAACAGCCCGTCGCGCCACTCACCACCCGCGGCGAGGGTCAGCCCCAGGCCGGTGCCGGTCGCCAGCACCAGCTGCAGGCCACCGGCGACGGCGATCCAGGTCCAGACCCGGGCCAGCCGCTCCAGGGAGAACTCGATCCCGATGGTGAACAGCAGCAGGATGACCCCGATGTCCGCGGCGGCCTCGACCGCCTCCCCGTTCTCCACGATGCCGAGCTGCGCCGGGCCGATGAGGACGCCGGCCACCAGGAACCCCACGATCGGGACCACCCGGATCCGCGCCGACAGGTAGCCGATCACCGCGGCCGCCACGACGAGGGCGGCGGTGGGCCCCAGGTAACCCGGCACCGAGCCGGCCGCGATAACGAGCTCTGCCTCGGGCGCCATGCCCGACATTCTGCGCGCCGCCCGCGGCGGTTCCCAGGGCCGCACCCGCCGCCGCGGCGTCGGGGAATCCCCTGGTCCCCCAGGCGTTGCACAGCGGCGGACAGCGCACCGGTGCTGCCGGCCGAGGAGGGACGCTCATGGCCCAGCCGCCCGCGGCCGGCACGGGCCTGCGCATGGGCACGGCGCAGGGACGCTGGGTCCTGCTCGCCACCGTCCTCGGCTCCGGCGTCGCCATGCTGGACGCGACCGTCGTCAACGTGGCCCTGGAGCGGATCGGGTCCGACCTCGATGCCGACTTCGCCGGGCTGCAGTGGACGGTCAACGCCTACACGCTCACGCTCGCCGCGCTGATCCTGCTCGGCGGCTCGCTCAGCGACCGGTTCGGCCGGCGTCGGGTCTTCGTCGTCGGGGTGGTCTGGTTCGCGGCCGCCTCGGCTCTGTGCGGCCTTGCCCCCGACATCGGCACGCTCGTGGCCGCCCGCGCCCTCCAGGGCGTCGGCGGAGCCCTGCTCACCCCGGGCAGCCTGGCCATCATCTCGGCGTCCTTCTCCGGCCCCGACCGGGCGGCCGCGGTCGGGGCGTGGTCCGGACTGTCCGGCGTCGCCGCCGCCATCGGGCCCTTCGTCGGCGGCTGGCTGGTGGAGTGGAGCTGGCGGGCGGTCTTCCTGATCAACCTCCCGCTGGCCGCCCTGGTCGTCGTCGTTGCCGCCAAGCACGTCCCCGAGTCCCGGGACCCGGCGGCCGCCCCCCGGCTGGACTGGACGGGGACGGCGCTGGTCGCCGCCGGGCTCGGCGCGCTCACCTACGCCCTGACCGCCGCCGGCGACGGTGGAGCCGGCCCGGCGGTGTGGCTGGGTGGTGCGGCGGGAGTGCTCGCCCTGGTCGCCTTCGTCGCGGTCGAGCGGCGCTCACGGCACCCCCTCGTCCCCCCGGCGCTCTTCGCCGACCGGCAGTTCAGCGCCGCCAACGCCGCGACTCTGTTCGTCTACGCCGCCCTCGGTGCGCTCTTCGTGCTGCTGGTGCTGCAGCTGCAGGTGGTCTCCGGGTTCAGCCCGCTGCTGGCCGGCACCACGCTGCTGCCGGTGACCGCACTGATGCTGCTGTTCTCCGCCCGCGTCGGGGCGCTGGCGCAGCGGATCGGACCACGCTCGCTGCTCACCGCCGGCCCGCTGGTGGCCGCCGGCGGCGTGCTGCTGATGCTCCGGATCGGCCCGGACGCCTCCTACCTGCGCGACGTGCTGCCCGCCGTCGTCCTCTTCGGCGCCGGGCTCACGCTGCTGGTCGCCCCGCTGACGGCGACCGTGCTGGCCTCCGCCGAGGACCGGCACGCCGGGGTGGCCTCCGGCGTGAACAACGCTGTGGCGCGGGCGGCCGGGCTGCTCGCGGTGGCCGTCGTCCCGGTCGCCGCCGGCATCGGCGGAGCCGACTACACCGACCCGGCGGCGTTCGCCGACGGCTTCCGCACCGCCGTGCTGATCCTGGCCGGCCTGCTGGTGGCCGGCGCGCTGGTCTCCGTGGCGTTCGTGCGGCGACCCCTGGACGACGACGCGCCCACGCCGGAACCGGCACCCGCTCCAGCACCCGCCCCGGCTGCTCCTACCGCGGCCCGACCGGATCCGTCCTGATCCGAGCGCGCGTGGATCGGTGCGGTCAGCCGCGCGGTCGGATGTCGGCGCGGACGGACCGACGCACGGCCCAGCCGGTCACGGCATCGGTCGCCCGGCGCCACACCGGCTGACGTTCGCGCTCCAGGTGCGCCAAGCGCGCTTCCAGGTCGGCGACCCGGGTGTCCTCCGGGCCCACGACCCGCGGCCGGGCGGCCAGCGTGGCCAGGCCCTCGGTCAGCCCGGCGACCAGCCCCGCCGCGTCGTCCGGAGCGAGCCGCGCCGTGCCGACGCAGGTCTCGCCGCGCCAGAGGCTGAGGTTCACCAGCCCGCGCTCGACATGCGTCGAGACCCGGACCGCGCGTCCCTCACCACGGGCATCCCACGTCCATCGCCCGTGAACGGGCAGCACCACCGCCGTCATCACCCCAGGCTGGCCCGGCCGCGATCCAGGGTCAAGCGGGAGCGGAAGGCGGCAGACTCGCCGGTCACCCGCTCATGCCGTGGCCGCTGACGCGTGGCCATCACGACCAGCCCGTGCGACGGTCGGCACGTGGACCTCGACTGGTGGGCGTTCGTGGGCGTGGCCGTCCTGGCCTACGTCATCCCCGGCCCGGACATGGCCGTCGTGCTGCGAGCGGCCACCCGAGGGCCCCGGCCCGGCGCAGCCGCCGCCCTCGGCGCCCAGCTCGGCCTGTGCGTGCACCTGACCCTGGCCGTCGCAGGGCTGTCGGTCGTCCTGGCTCGGCATCCGGACCTGCTGACCACGATTCGCGTCGCCGGCGGGATCTACCTGCTCTACCTGGGCGGCCGGCTGATCCTGCCGACGCTTCGCCGAACGCCCGCCGGGGACCACGCACGCCAGGCCGACGTCTCCACCCGCTCGGCATTCGGTCAGGCGTTGTTCACGAACCTGCTCAACCCCAAGGCGGTGCTCTTCTTCGCCGCCGTCCTCCCCCAGTTCCTGGTCCCCGCCGCAGGCCCCACGTGGCTGCAGGTGGTGGCCCTCGGCGCCCTGGATATCGCGCTGGGCTTCCTCGCTTGGGGGGCGGTGATCGCGCTGGGCCTCCGACTGTCGTCGTTGCTGCGCCGCGACCGCGTGCGGCGCTGGTGGGATCGGACGACCGGCGCAGTCCTCGGCGGTGTCGGCGCAGGCCTGGTGGTCACCCGCTGACCTCGACTTCCCGACCGGCCATGGCCGGCCCGGTCCACGCGTCGCACGGACCCGGTGGCTACATCTCCGTCGGCAGTCCGAGGGCGGCGAACAGCTCGCAGTCGAGGTTGAGGAAGCTGGAGATGTGGGCGACCCGGCCGCCCTCGATCTCCAGCACGTGCAGGCCCCAGGGCACGTGACCACCGCCCTCCGCCGGGCGGTACTGGGCGATCGCGGGGGTGCCGTTTGCCGACGTCTCGATCAGCCGGGAGCCCTTGCAGCCGGCGCCCGGGCCGGTCATCCAGATGCCGATGTCCTCGCGGCCGCGCAGCCACATCTCGAACGGCGGCATGTGCTGGGTGGCGTCCTCGTGCAGCAGCTGCACGAAGGCGTCGATGTCGTAGCGCTCGAACGCGTCGAGATAGCGGGCCAGCAGCGCGCGGTCCTCGTCGTCCAGCGTGCGCGGCGCCGGACGGCCTCCCGCGTCGGCGAGCGTGGCCCGGGCCCGCTGCAGCGCGCTGTTCACCGAGGCGACGGTGGAGTCGAGCAGCTCGGCCACCTCGTCGGCCTTCCAGCGGAGCACCTCCCGCAGGATCAGCACCGCCCGCTGCTTCGGCGGCAGGTGCTGCAGCGCGGCGACGAACGCCAGGCGTACCGACTCGCGAGCCACCGCCTGCTCGGCCGGGTCGCCGTCCTCGGGCAGCACCTGGCGGTCCAGGATCGGCTCCACCCACGCCGTGGTGGGGCGGCGTCCGGCCAGTGACGCCGCCACCGGCGGCGACGGGTTGCCGGCGAGGTCCATCGGCAGGGCCCGGCGCTGCCGGCCGGAGAGCTGGTCGAGGCAGACGTTGGTGGCGATGCGGTACAGCCAGGACCGGACCGCGGACCGGCCCTCGAAGTCGGCGAGCCCCCGCCAGGCGCGGACCATCGTCTCCTGCACCGCGTCCTCGGCATCGAAGACGGAGCCGAGCATCCGGTAGCAGTAGCCGGTCAGCTCGCGACGGTGTTCGAGCAGCCGGGGGTCCAGTTCGGCGGTGGGACCGATGGCGACGCTGGTCACGGGAGAACACCTTCCGGGGTCGACGTGCGGTGAGCAGACCACACGGCACCGACAGAACGGGAGCCCCCGGAGCGATGGGCTCCGGGGGCTCCCGCCCGTTCCCGCCGTGTCGAGGCGGGTCGGTGTCAGTGCGTCACGGGAGCAGCGGCTCCCCGTTGCGCACCAGCTGCCAGTTCTCGACGAAGAACTCCGCCGGGTCGATCACGCCGACCTCCTGGGCCCGCTCGATGAGCAGCTGCCGGATCTCCAGCTGCTCGTTGTAGACGACCGGAGCGGTGCTGATCGCCGGGAAGTTGCCACCCCCGCTGCGGCGGTAGTTGTTCACCGCGACGACGAACCGGTCGTCGTCGGCCACCGGCGCGCCCTCGTAGGAGAGCCCGACGATGCGCGAGCCGACCGGCTGGGCCACGTCGATGTCGTACTCGACGCCGGAGAGGATGTCGAAGTTGTAGTCCGGGATCCCGCCCGGGGCGCCGTCCACCACCGCGTTGGTGATCGTCTCGGGGTCGACGTCCCCGGTCGCCGGCACCTGGGTGAAGTACCGGGCGGAGAACTCCAGGTACTCCTTCACCTCGGCCCCGGTCAGCTCCACGGCCTCGAGGGTGTTGTCGTAGATGTAGAGCCCGGCGATGTCGCGGATGGTCACGTCACCGGCCGGGAAGACGGCGTCCCGGCTGAACGGCGCCGCGATCGACAGCACCGGCAGGTCGGCCCGGTCGGTGCCCTCCAGCGCGGCGGCCACCGTGTCGGTCTGCACGTCCTGGATGAAGTCCAGGATCGCGGTGTCCTCGTACCGGCTGGTGCGCGCGGAGAGCTCCTCCGCCGACGTGGCCACGACCTGGTTGACGTACTCCACCGTGGTCGCGTGCGCCTCGGCCGTGGCGGCCACGACCTCGGGCGACTCCTCGACCCCCGCGGTGCTCAGGGCCTGCGCCGAGGTGCCGACGACGTCCCACCGACCGCGGACCTGCTCCAGCTCGATGTCGACCTGCGAGACCGTCGCGCCCCAGCGGTAGGGCTGGGTGAGCAGCACGTCCTCACCGGTGACCTCGTTGACGACGACCTGGGAGGGGGCGTTCTGGTGCGTGTGGCCGACCACCATCGCGTCGATGCCCGGCACGGTGCGGGCGATGACGTCGGAGGGGTTCTCGGTCGGCACCTCGGGGCCGTAGGACGACGTCCCACCGACGCCGGCGTGCGAGAGGACGACGACGACGTCGGCCTTCCGGTCGACGATCGGCACCCACTTCTCGGCCGCCTCGACCATGTCCCGGAACGTCACCCGGCCCTCGACGTTGACCTTGTCCCAGATCGCGGAACCGGGGGTGGTCAGGCCGATGATGCCGACCCGGACCGGCTTGTGGCCGGGCACCTGCATCTTCTCGATCGTGTACGGCCGCAGGTAGGGCCGCTCGCCGCCCTCGCGCAGCACGTTGGCGCCGAGCAGCGGGTGGTCGACGTCCTTCTCGTAGGCCCGCAGCAGGTCCAGGCCGTAGTTGAACTCGTGGTTGCCGACGACCTGGGCGTCGTAGCCGATGGCGTCGAACGCCGCCGCCATCGGGTGCTCCATGCGGGTCTCGGTGACCGGCTCCTGCTTGGCGTAGTAGTAGCTCAGCGGCGTGCCCTGCAGGAAGTCGCCGTTGTCCACGACGAGGACGCTCTCCTCGCCGCGTGCCTCGCGGACGGAGTCGACGACCGTGGCCACCTTCGCCAGCCCGGTCTCGAACCCGGCCCGCTCCGAGTACGGGCGGTCGGCGAAGTAGTCCCAGTTCAGCGCGCGCCCGTGCAGGTCGGTCGTGGCGAGCATGGTCAGCGTCAGGTCGTCCGCCGGGTGCGGCGCCGCCGCGGCCGGGCTCAGGGGCGCCAGGATCAGCGTCGCCGTCGCGGCCGCCACGGACAGCGTGGTACGCCGTCTCATGCGGTGTTCCTCTCGATCGCGTGGTCCCCGTGACGGTGCGCAGGGGGATCCGGATCGAACCTAACGACCGGTGCGCGGGCTCGGGTGTCGGGAGCCTTACTGGTAGGTGACCAGCTCCGGCAGGGGGTCGACCTGCTCGATGGTCTGCGCCGGGGTCAGCATCGGGATGTCCTCGTCGTAGAAGTTCTTCCAGCCCCAGAACAGCCCCTCCGGGGCGTTCCGGTGCAGCACCGTCCAGGTGGACTGCTTGGCGCCCTGACCGCCCTGGCCGTCGGCGTGCACCATGATCGCCAGCTCGTCCCGGGAGGTGTCCAGCCGCTCGAGGCCCGGGATCATGTCGACCCGGAACTGGTGCAGCACCAGCAGCTTCTGCGGCAGCTCGTTCTCCCGCGTCAGGTCGGCCAGCCAGGTGACCACCCGGTTGACCTCCTCGATGTCGACCGAGCCGATCTGGACGAGGTGCACCTCGTTGGGGCCCAGCCGCCACTCCGGGTCCAGCGCCAGCCCTACGTAGGGCAGCTCGAGCAGCGGCCGGTAGAGCTCCGCCTGGGTGACGAAGTCGGTGCGGCCCGGCTGCAGGTCGAGGATGACGTAGAGACCGGCGTCCCCGGCCGCCTCGACCCAGGGCCGCAGCATCTCCAGGTCGCCCTCGGCGGAGTAGTTGCCGTCCGCCCCCGCGGACGCGGACGCGACGGTCGCGATGATCTCGAAGGTCGGGACGACGGTCGCGTCGACCAGCGGCTCGTACGGGGCGGCGTGGGCCCGGGCCCGCTCGATGGCCGCCTCGACCGGCTGCTCACCCAGGACGCCGAGCGCGCCGGTCTCCGGGTGGCCGTAGAGCGCCACCATCATCCGGCCCGGGAAGAGGACCTGGCCGCCGCCGGGCAGCTGGGTCCCGGTGGCCGCCGTCTCCAGCTTCCAGTCCAGACCGTCCTCCGCGGCGAAGCCGGCACCCAGCGCGACCACGTGCGCGGCGTCGTCCTCGGCCAGGGTGCTGATCAGCTCCTCCGAGGCCCGCGGGTCGGTGGCACCGCCGGTGACCAGCAGCCGGGCGCCGGCCGCCCGCGCGGTGGCCGCGGCGGCCAGCGCGTCGGCGGTCCCGGTGGTCAGCACCAGCGTGTCCTCGAGCGGCTCGGCGCCCTCGATCTCGGGCAGCGAGCCCTCGGCGTCGGCCCCGGCGTCCTCCTCGGTCGAGGACTCCTCCGTCGAGGACTCCTCCGTCGAGCCGCCGCCCTCCGGGCGCAGCGCGGCCGGCTCCGACGAGTCCAGCGCCGCCACGGCGGCGACCTCGCCGCCCTCGGCGACCGGGTCCGCCTCGGCGAGCTCCTGGTCCAGCACGGCCGCCACGGCGGCCGGGTCGGCGGGCACCCCGATGACCTCGGCGTCGGTCTCCGCCGGGGACGACGACGCCGCGGACGACGACGTCGACGAACCGCCGGCGGGTGCGGGGGCCGCGTCGCCGACGGCCAGCACCGTCGTGGTGCCCAGCCGCTCGAGCTCGGTCAGGACCGGCTCGTCCACCCCGGATCCGTCGGCCCCCACCAGCAGCGGTACGCCGAGCGCGACGGCGGCGGAGGCGCCGAGGAGCGTGCCCTCCGGGTCGTCCTCCGCGACGAGCACGACCACGCCGGCCTCGTCGAAGAAGGTGCGGCTGGCGCTCGCGGCCATGGCGACCGGGTCCTCGTCCGCGACGAGGGTCAGCCGCTCGCCCGGGGCGGCGGTGGCGACCTGCGCCGTCTGCTCCCCGGGGTCCGAGCCCTCGTCCGGGGAGCTGGTGCAGGCCCCGGTGAACAGCACGGCGGTCAGGGCGATCGGCAGCGCACGAGCGCGCACGGGCATTCTCCGTCCACCGAGCACGCCCGTCCTGCGGGGGCACGACGACGTCGGCGTGGCCAGCGGCTACCGACCCTAGCGGGGGACGGCAACCGGGCGGGGAACTGGACACCGGCGACCGCCGGGCGGAACGATCCGGCGCGAGATGATCAGCGACGCACGGTCGGGCCGGCCCGACCCCCGATCCGCCGGCCAGCGGGATGGGTCCCGAGCCCCGTCCCGGCCAGGCTCGACGGCATGACCACCGACACCGCCGTGCTGCCGACGACCCCCGCCCCGGCACCGCCGCCCGCGTACCGCGGGCCGGGCCGGGTCCGTCAGCTCGCGGTCGACACCGGGTACACGCTGACCAACTTCCCGGTCGCCATCGCCGCCTTCGTCGTCGTGCTCACCGGGCTCGCGCTCGGCGCCGGGCTGCTCGTCGTCTGGGTCGGCGTCGCCGTGCTGGCCGGCACGCTCGTGACCGCGCGCGGGTTCGCGGCCCTCGAGCGGAGCTGGCTCCCGGCGGTGCTCGGCGGACCGGTGCCCCGGCCCGCCTATCGCCCGGCCGAGGGCCGCCCGGTCCGGCGGATGATCACCCCGCTGCGCGACCCCCAGACCTGGCTGGACGCGCTGCACGCCCTGGTCCGCTTCCCCGTGGCCGTGCTGTCGTTCGTCGTCACGGTGACGGTCTGGGCGATCACCCTGGGCGGCCTGACCTACGGGCTGTGGGACTGGGCGCTGCCCGACGCGTCGCTGTACGAGGACAACCACGACCTGGTCGAGATCCTCGGCTTCGAGACCAGCCCGCTGCGCCGCATCGCCCTCTACACCGCGATCGGCCTCCTGTTCGCACTGCTGCTGCCCTTCGCCGTCCGCGGCGCCGCGCTGCTGCAGGCCCTCCTCGGGCGCGTGATGCTGACCTCCCGCGCCGCGGCGCAGGCCGAGATCGGCCGGCTGGCCGAGGGCCGGGACGCGGCGGTCGCCGCCGAGGCGGTGGCGCTGCGCCGGCTGGAGCGGGACATCCACGACGGCCCGCAGCAGCGGCTGGTCCGCCTCGGCATGGACCTCGCCCGCGCCCAGCGGCAGCTCGACCGCGACCCGGCCGCCGCCCGCGAGACGCTCGGCGAGGCTGCCGGGCTGGCCCGGGAGACGCTGGAGGAGCTGCGGGCGCTGTCCCGCGGGATCGCCCCGCCGGTGCTCGCCGACCGCGGGCTGGCCGCCGCGCTCGCCGCCCTCGCCGCCCGCTCCCCCGTGCCGGTCGACCTCGCCGTCGACCTGCCGACCGAGCGACTGGCCCCGGTCACCGAGAACACCGCCTACTTCGTCGTCAGCGAGGCGCTGGCCAACGTGGCCAAGCACAGCGGCGCCACGGTCTGCCGCGTCGACGTCACCTGCGACGGGAGCCGGCTGGTCGTCGTCGTCGAGGACGACGGGACCGGCGGCGCGGTTCCCGCGCCCGGGCACGGCCTGGCCGGGCTGGCCGACCGGCTCCAGGCGGTGGACGGCGTGCTCACCGTCGACAGCCCGCGCGGCGGTCCGACCCGGCTCATCGGGAACCTGCCGTGCGCGTAGTGCTCGCCGAGGACTCGGTGCTGCTGCGGGAGGGCCTGGTGCGGCTGCTCGCCGAGGCGGACGTCGAGGTCGTCGCCGCGGTGGGCGACGGCCCGTCCCTGGTCCGCGCGGTCACCGAGCAGCGCCCCGACGTCGCCGTCGTCGACGTACGGATGCCCCCGACGCACACCGACGAGGGGCTGCGGGCCGCGGTCGAGGCCCGCGCGGCCGTCCCGGGCACCGCCGTCCTGGTGCTGTCCCAGTACGTGGAGGTCGCCTACGCCGACGAGCTGCTGGCCGACGGCGCCGGCGGGGTCGGCTACCTGCTCAAGGACCGGGTGGCCGACGTCGACACGTTCCTGACCGCCCTGGAGGACGTCCGGGGCGGCGGCACGGTGCTGGATCCGCAGGTCGTCGCGCAGCTGTTCGCCCGCCGCCGGGCCGACGACCCGGTGCGCCGGCTCACCCCGCGCGAACGGGAGGTGCTCGGGCTGATCGCCGAGGGCCGGTCGAACACCGCGATCGCCCGGGCGCTGGTGGTCACGCCCGGCGCGGTGGAGAAGCACACCCAGCACATCTTCGCCAAGCTCGGCCTGGGCCAGGACGAGGACCAGCACCGCCGCGTGCTCGCCACGCTCGCCTACCTGCGCGGCTGAGCCCGGCCGCCTGCGGGCGGCCGGGAACCCGGTGGCGTCCCGTCGGAGGTGGCCGGTAGACACGACCCGTGGCCGACGACCTCTCCGACCAGCTCCGCCCGATCACCGCCGACGAGTGGCCGGCCTTCACCCGCGCGATGCACACCGTGTTCGGCGATCCGCTGACCGGGCCCTACACCGACACCGTGCCGCCGGTGGCCGAGCTGGACCGCTCCCTCGCCCTGGTCGACGACGACGGGCGCATCGCCGCCACCTCCGGGCTCTACAGCCTGCGGATGAGCGTGCCGGGCGGCGCCGTCGTCCCGACCGCCGGCGTCACCTGGGTCACCGTCTCTCCCACCCACCGGCGCCGGGGCGTGCTGACGGCGATCATGCGGCGGCAGCTCACCGAGCTGCACGAGCAGGAGCGCGAGCCGGTGGCAGCGCTGTGGGCCGCGGAGGGCTCCATCTACGGCCGGTTCGGCTACGCCCCGGCGTCGTGGCGCGGCGGCTGGACCGGGGAGGCCGCCCGGCTGCGGCTGCGCGCCGACGTCGACACCGGGGACGGGCGGGTCCGGCTGGTCGACGCCGAGGCGTTCCGGCCCGCCGCGGCGCGGGTCTACGAGGCCCTGCGGCGCTGGGTGCCCGGCAACCTCGTCCGCGACGACCGCTGGTGGGGCCGCCGGATGCTCGACGTCCCGGAGGAGCGGCACGGTGCGAACGAGCGGCAGTACGCGTTGCACGCCGGGGCCGACGGCGAGGTCGACGGCTACGCCACCTACCGGATCAGGGGCAAGTACAGCGCGGCCGCCGAGCCGGAGAGCACGCTGACCGTCGAGGAGGTGCGGGCCACCGGGCCCGCCGCCTACGCGGCGCTGTGGCAGTTCCTGCTGTCGCACGACCTGGTGCGCACCGTCGCGGCGCCGCACGCCTCCGCCGACGACCCGGTCCGCCACCTGCTGACCGATCCGCGCGCGCTGCACGCCGCCCCGGTCGACGCGCTGTGGGTCCGGGTGGTCGACGTCGGCCGGGCGCTGGCCGCCCGCCGCTACCCCGCTCCCATCGACCTGGTGTTCGAGGTCCGCGACCCGTTCTGCCCGTGGAACGACGGGCGCTGGCGGCTGTCGGGGCACCCGGCGGGCGGCTACTGCGGCCGCACCGACCGCGACCCCGACCTCGTCCTGGGCATCGAGGAACTCTCCGCGGTCTACCTCGGGGGCACCTCGCTGGCCACGCTGCAGGGCGCCGGCCGGGTCACCGAGGTGAGCCCCGGGGCGGTCACCCTGGCCTCGACGGCGTTCGGCTGGCCGGTCGCCCCCTGGTGCCCGGACGAGTTCTGACCGCCCGCCCCGATCGGGGCGGGCGGCCGGTCAGGCCTCGTGCTCAGTCGTTGCCCAGCTCCATGGCGGCGCGGTCCAGCAGCGCCTCCTCGTCGGAGACCTCCCCGCGGGAGGCGATCGCCTCGGCGCCGCCGACGTCCATCGCACCGATGAGCCCGGTCGACGCGGCCTGCGCGGCGCCGATCGCCGCGGCCGTCGTCCCGCCGCCCACCATGCCCAGGCCGGCGTACTGCTCCAGCTTGGCCCGGGAGTCGGCGATGTCCAGGTTGCGCATGGTCAGCTGACCGATCCGGTCCACCGGCCCGAAGGCGGAGTCCTCGGTGCGCTCCATCGAGAGCTTGTCCGGGTGGTAGCTGAACGCCGGGCCGGCGGTGTCGAGGATCGAGTAGTCCTCACCGCGCCGCAGCCGCAGGGTCACCTCACCGGTGACGGCCATGCCGACCCACCGCTGCAGCGACTCCCGCAGCATCAGCGCCTGCGGGTCCAGCCAGCGCCCCTCGTACATGAGCCGGCCCAGCCGGCGGCCCTCGCTGTGGTAGTTGGCCAGCGTGTCCTCGTTGTGGATCGCGTTGACCAGCCGCTCGTAGGCGACGTGCAGCAGCGCCATGCCCGGCGCCTCGTAGATGCCCCGGCTCTTGGCCTCGATGATCCGGTTCTCGATCTGGTCGGACATGCCCATGCCGTGCCGGCCGCCGATGGCGTTGGCCTCCAGCACCAGCTCGACCGCCGAGCCGAACTCCTTGCCGTTGATCGTCACCGGCCGGCCCTGCGCGAAGCCGATGGTGACGTCCTCCTGGGCGATCTCGACCGACTGGTCCCAGAACCGCACACCCATGATCGGCTGGACCGTCTCGATGCCGGTGTCCAGGTGCTCGAGGGTCTTGGCCTCGTGCGTGGCACCCCAGATGTTGGCGTCGGTGGAGTAGGCCTTCTCCGCACTGTCGCGGTAGGGCAGGCCGTGCGCGACCAGCCACTCCGACATCTCCGTGCGGCCCCCGAGCTCGGTCACGAAGTCGGCGTCCAGCCACGGCTTGTAGATGCGCAGCGACGGGTTGGCCAGCAGGCCGTACCGGTAGAACCGCTCGATGTCGTTGCCCTTGAACGTCGAGCCGTCGCCCCAGATCTGGACGTCGTCCTCGAGCATCGCGCGCACCAGCAGCGTGCCGGTGACGGCGCGGCCCAGCGGCGTGGTGTTGAAGTAGCTGCGGCCACCGGAGCGGATGTGGAAGGCGCCGCAGGTGAGCGCGGCGAGCCCCTCCTCCACCAGCGCCGCCCGGCAGTCGACCAGCCGGGCGAGCTCCGCGCCGTACGCAGTCGCCCGGCCGGGGACCGAGGCGATGTCCGGCTCGTCGTACTGGCCGATGTCCGCGGTGTAGGTGCAGGGCACCGCGCCCTTGTCGCGCATCCACGCGACCGCTACGGAGGTGTCGAGACCGCCGGAGAAGGCGATGCCGACGCGTTCGCCGGTGGGCAGGGAGGTGAGCACCTTGGACACGATGACGAGTATGCACGATGTTGCATAGTCATGCAGCGCCCCCTCCCCCGGGAACCTCGGCGGGAAGGGCCGCCGGCGCCTCAGGGGTGCTGCGTCAGGGGTGCTGCGTGCGGGTGGGCAGACCGCCCGCGGGTCGGTGCCGGTCCCGCTCGTAGTCGGTGACCAGCCCGATCCGGCGGACGTGCCGCTCGTCGCCGCTGAACGGCGTCCGCAGGAACTCGAGCACCAGCGCGGTGGCCTCCTCGGCGCTGTGCTGCCGGGCGCCGATGGAGACCACGTTCGCGTCGTTGTGCTCGCGGGCGAGCTGGGCGGTCGCGGTGTTCCACACCAGCGCCGCGCGCACGCCGGGCACCTTGTTGGCCGCCATCTGCTCGCCGTTGCCGGAGCCACCGATGACCACGCCCAGCGACCCGGGCTCGGCCACCGTCCGCTCCCCCACCTCGAAGCAGAACGGCGGGTAGTCGTCCTGGGCGTCGTACTCGAACGCACCGCAGTCGACCGGCTCGTGGCCGGCCTCGGTCAGCGCCTGCTTGAGGTGCTCCTTGAACTCCAGGCCGGCGTGGTCGGTTCCGACGAAGACGCGCATGACCGGAGTCTGTCAGGCTCCCCGGCATGGCGGTGCTGGGGCTGGACGGCTGGCGGGGCGCCTGGGCCGGCGCCCACCTGGACGACGGCGAGGTGACGCTGCTGGCCCTGGCCGACGCCACCGCGGCACTCGCGCTACCGGGCGTGACGACGGTGGCGATCGACATGCCGATCGGACTGTCGGAGAGCGGCCCGCGCACCTGCGACGTCATCGCGCGGCGGTGTCTCGGCCCGGCGGGCAGCTCGGTCTTCCCCGCTCCGCTGCGGCCGGTTCTGAGCGCCGCCGACTACGCCGAGGCCTGCCGGATCTCCGTGGCGGCATCGGAGACGGATTCGAAGCCGGGCAAGGCGCTGTCCAAGCAGGCATGGTTCCTGGTGCCGTCGATCCGCTCGCTGGACGACGCGCTGGGCGACCCGCCCGATCAGCGCGTCCACGAGGTACACCCGGAGCTGTCCTTCCGGGCACTGGACGAGCGGGTGCACGACCCGAAGATCACCGCCCGCGGACTGGCCCAGCGGCTCGCCGCCCTGCGGCCGGTGATGGACGTCGACCGGGCACTGGCGGAGGCGCCGCCGCGGCTGCCCGCCGTCGACGCGCTGGACGCCTGCGCCGCGGCGTGGTCGGCCCTGCGGATCGCGGCCGGCACGGCGCAGAGCGTGGGCGACGACGCCCGCGACAGCCGGGACCGCCCGATGCGGATCAGCTGGTGAGCACCGTCTGGCAGGACGTGGCCGACGGGGTGCTGGTGCGGCGGCACCCCGGCCTGGACCTCAACTGCGGGCTGATCGTCGGCGATGGCGCCTGCCTGGTGGTCGACACCCGGTCGCACCTCGGCGAGGCGGCCGAGCTCGCCGCCGCCGTCCGCGCCGTCACCCCTCATCCCTGGACGGTGGTCAACACGCACGCCCACTACGACCACTGCTTCGGCAACGCGGCTTTCCGCCCGGCACCGGTGTGGGGTTCGAGGCGCTGCGCGGCGGTCCTGCGCGAGACCGGGGAGCGACAGCGCTCCGATCGGGTCGCCGAACTGCGGGCGACCGGCGATGCCGAGGGAGCGGCGCGCGTGGCCGCCGTCCCGCTGGCCCCGCCGGACCACCTGGTGGACGAGATCGCCGTCCTCGACGTCGGCGGCCGGGAGGTGGTGCTGCGCTTCCTCGGCCGCGGGCACACCGACCACGACCTCGTGGTGGAGGTGGAGACCGACGGGGACGGCACCGTGCTCTTCGCCGGAGACCTGGTCGAGCAGGGCGCACCGCCGGCGTTCGAGGACGCCTGGCCCGCGGAGTGGCCGGCGACGCTCGGCCGGTTGCACGCGCTGGCCCGCGGCCCGGTGGTGCCCGGCCACGGCGCGGTGGTGGACGCGGCGTACGTGGGGGCGCAGCGAGCGGAGCTGCTCGCCGTCCTCGCGGCGCTGCGGCAGGGCCGGCCCGAGACCGGCCCCTACCCCGAGGCGACCATGCGCATCGCCGCGTCCCGGCCACGCTGAGCTCCAGGTTCCGGGATCCGCACCGCTCCGCTAGCGGGAGATCAGGAGCCGGTCAGCCGGCGGACGACCGACAGCGGGAGCACGCGCAGCAGCCCGGCGACCGGGCGCCACGGCCACTGTGGCACGTAGCCGCGCACCGGCTCGCGCTCGATGACGTCGACGAGCGACGTGACGCCCTTGTCCAGCCCCACGGTGAGCGGGCCGCGACGGCCGACGTTGATGTCGGTGGCGATGTAGCCGGGCAGCACGGTGGAGACGACGATCTGCGAACCGTAGACGTCGGAACGGATGCCCTCGGCGAGTGAGTTCAGCGCCGCCTTGCTGGCGCCGTAGGCGGTACGCGTCCCCGGCATGCCGCGGACCGACGCGACCGAGGAGATGAGCACCAGGTGCCCGGCGCCCTGGCGGCGGAAGAGTTCCATCGCCGCCTCGCACTGGGCGTGCGAGCCGAGCACATTGGTGAGCAGGACCGCCCGGTTGGCCGCGGCCGCGCCGGTGCCCACCGAGGCGCCCTTGCCGATGCCGGCGTTGACGATCACCCGGTCCAGCCCGCCGAGCCGGTCGGCGAGCTCGGGCAGCACGGTCGCCACCGACGCGGCGTCGTCGACGTCCATCGCGGCGACCTCGACGCGGATGCCGGGGTGCGCTGCGCGCAGCTCGGCCTGCAGCGACTCCAGCCGCTCGACGCGGCGCGCGCAGAGCGCGAGGTCGCGGCCCATCGCGGCGAACCGGCGGGCCATGCCCTCGCCGAGGCCGGAGCTGGCGCCGGAGATCAGGATGCGCTGACGTGTGGGGTGCGGCACCCGGTCATGGTGCCGCACCCCGTCGCCCTGCGCTTTTCCGCGGAAAGGCTTCCGAGCTCTTCCGCGGAAAGGCTCGGATGATGTCAGCGGCGGGTGAGCTCCAGGGCGTCGGCCGGGACGGAGGCCATGTCCGGCCCCGACGTGCGGGTGCGCTTGAGCTCCCAGAAGTCGGGGAGGTTGGCCAGCAGGACCGCGCCGTCGAAGGCCTTGCCGGCGTCCTCGCCGGTGGGGACCTTGCTGATCACGGGGCCGAAGAAGGCCACGCCGTCGATGTGCATGACCGGGGTGCCCACGTCGTCGCCCACCGGGTCCATACCGGCGTGGTGGCTCTTCTCGAGCGCCTCGTCGTACTCGGTAGACCCGGCGGCCTCGGCCAGCTCCGCCGGCAGCCCGACCCGCTCCAGGGCGGGGGCGATGAGCTCGTCGAGCTCGCGCTCCTCGTGGTGCCGGAGGGTGCCCATCGCGGTGTAGAGGTCGCCGAGCACCTCGTCGCCGTGCTGCTGGGCGGCGGCGATCGCCACGCGCACCGGGCCGATGGCCGTCTTCATCATCTCGGCGTACTCCTCGGGCAGGTCACGCCCGCGGTTGAGCACCGCCAGCGACATGACGTGCCAGTGCAGGTCGATGTCGCGGACCTTCGCCGCCTCGAGCACCCACCGGCTGGTGAGCCAGGCCCAGGGGCACAGCGGGTCGAACCAGAAGTCCACGCGCGCCCTGGTGGGGGCGCTCTGCACTGCGTCGGTCATTCGTGCTCCTCGCTCCGTGGCCCGGGCGGGGGCGCCCGGGGCCGCTACTGATGGCTGGCAAGTCGGGCGCCCTCCGGGTTGTTCCCCTCGGAGGTCACAGGTGGACGGCGGGCGGACCGTCGTCCCCGCATGACAAGCTGCCCGGGTGGCCGTACCCAACCTGACCCGCACCGATGCCGCCGTCCGCGCCGAGCTGCTCGCCGTCCAGAGCTACGACATCTCCCTCGACGTCACCGACGGGGCCGGCCATCCCGGTGAGCGCACCTTCCGGTCGACGACGACCGTCGAGTTCACCTGCCGCCAGCCGGGCGCGGACACCTTCATCGACCTGGTCGCCGAGACGGTCCACTCGGCCACGCTCAACGGCACCGAGCTGGACGTGCGCGGCTACACCGAGGACGGCGGCCTGCCGCTGCCCGGCCTGGCCGAGCAGAACACCCTCGTGGTGACGGCGGACTGCCGGTACTCCAACAGCGGCGAGGGCCTGCACCGCTTCCTCGACCCCGAGGACGGGCAGGTCTACCTCTACACCCAGTTCGAGCCGGCCGACGCCAAGCGCATGTTCACCTGCTTCGACCAGCCCGACCTCAAGGCCTCGTTCACCCTGCACGTGACGGCGCCGTTCGACTGGCAGGTCATCTCCAACACCGGCGACCGCACCATCGAGGCGGGCGAGGGCGGCTCGCAGCTCGCCCACTTCGCCCCCACGAAGCGCATCTCCACCTACCTGGTCGCGCTCATCGCCGGGCCCTACGCCAAGGTCACCGACCTGCACGAGGGCATCCCGCTCGGGCTGTACTGCCGCGCCTCGCTGGCCCAGTACCTGGACGCCGACGAGATGTTCCGCGTCACCAAGCAGGGGTTCGACTTCTTCCACCGGGTGTTCGACTACCCGTACCCCTTCGACAAGTACGACCAGCTGTTCGTGCCCGAGTTCAACGCCGGGGCGATGGAGAACGCCGGCGCGGTCACCTTCCTGGAGGACTACGTCTTCCGGTCGAAGGTCAGCCGGGCGCGCTACGAGCGCCGCGCGGAGACGGTGCTGCACGAGCTGGCCCACATGTGGTTCGGCGACCTGGTCACCATGCGCTGGTGGGACGACCTGTGGCTCAACGAGTCCTTCGCCACGTACATCAGCACGCTGGCCCAGGCCGAGGCCACCGAGTACACGACAGCCTGGACGACCTTCGCCAACACCGAGAAGGCCTGGGCCTACGCCCAGGACCAGCTGCCCTCGACCCACCCGATCGCCGCCGACATCCCCGACGTCGCCGCGGTCGAGGTCAACTTCGACGGCATCACCTACGCCAAGGGCGCCTCGGTGCTCAAGCAGCTGGTGGCCTACGTCGGCCGCGACGAGTTCCTCGCCGGCGTGCAGCGGTACTTCCGCCGGCACGAGTACGGCAACACGACGCTGGCCGACCTGCTGGGTCCGCTGTCGGAGAGCTCCGGGCGCGACCTGTCGGAGTGGGCCGACCAGTGGCTGCGCACCAGCCAGGTCAACACCCTGCGCCCGGTGTACGAGCTCACCGACGACGGCCGGTACGCCGGCTTCGCCATCGAGCAGACCGCGGTCGCCGAGCACCCGGTGCTGCGCAACCACCGGCTGGCGGTGGGCCTCTACAGCGAGGGCCCCGACGGGCTGACCCGCACGCACCGGGTGGAGCTGGACGTGGCCGGCGCGCGCACCGAGGTCCCGGAGCTGGCCGGGCACCCGGCCGCCGACCTGGTGCTGGTCAACGACGACGACCTCACCTACGCCAAGCTGCGGCTCGACGAGCGGTCGCTGGCGACGCTGCGCACCCGGATCGGCGCCATCCCCGACCCGCTGGCCCGCGCGCTGTGCTGGTCGGCGGCATGGGACATGACCCGCGACGCCGAGCTGCCCGCCCGCGAGTGGGTGCAGCTGGTGCTCGCCGGGATCGGCACGGAGAGCGAGAGCAGCGTCATCCAGTCGCTGCTGGGCCGCGTGCAGGCCGCGCTGTCGTCCTACGCCGACCCGGCCTGGGCGCCAACCGGCTGGGCGCAGCTGGCCGACGCGGCGCTCGCCGCGCTCGAGGCGGCCCCGGCGGGCAGCGACCAGCAGCTGCTGTGGTCGCGCACCCTGGCCGCGGCCGCCCGCACCGAGGAGCACGCCACCGCGCTGCGCGGCCTGCTCGACGGCTCGCTGACGGTCGCCGGGCTCGAGGTCGACGCCGACGCCCGCTGGGCGTTCCTGCACGGGCTGGTCGCCATCGGCGCGGCCGGGGACGCGGAGATCGACGCCGAGGCGGAGCGGGACGCCACCGCCACCGGCATCCGGCGGGCGGCCACGGCGCGGGCGCTGCGCCCGACGGCGGAGTCCAAGGAGGAGACCTGGCAGCGGGCCTTCACCGACGAGACGCTGCCCAACGCCGTGCACGAGGCGATGCTCCAGGGCTTCTGGCACCCGGCCCAGCGCGAGCTGACCGCGGGCTACGTCGACCGCTACTTCGCGGAGATCCGCGCGGTCTGGGACCGCCGTCCGGGCGAGATCGCCAAGAACGCCGTCCAGTACCTGTTCCCGCCGGTGGTCGAGCCGCGCACCATCGCCGCGGCGGACGCATGGCTGTCCGACGCCGAGCAGCCGCCCGCGCTGCGCCGACTGGTGTTCGAGGGCCGGGACGGCATCGCCCGGGCCCTGCGCGCCCGGGAACGGGACGCCGACGCGGCGCTCTGAGCCCGGCACCCTGCATCCGACGCCGGCCCCGTCCACCACCCGGTGGACGGGGCCGGCGTCGTCCTCCCGACCTCCCCGTGCCGCCGCTGATGATCAGGTCACCTGATCATCAGGGGTCCTGGCTCACCACCGGTGCTGAGCCAGGACCCGGAACGATCAGGTCACCTGATCATCAGGGGGGGGCCGCACACGACGAAGGCGCCGCACCCCGGATGGGGTGCGGCGCCCTCGTCGTCGATCGGTGCGGGCGTCGTCGGTCAGTGCGGGCGGAGCCCCGCCGGGTGGCCGGCCTGGTCGGAGAGCTGGCGCAGGCCGTTGACGATGCCGCCCACCAGGTCACCGGAGCTGAACGCGCTGGTCATGGAGAGGACGGCGAGCGCGCAGGCGCGGTCGGGCAGCCGACGGGCTGCTCCCGCGCCGGTCACGACCTCCACGACCCGCTGGCCGGGCGAGACGGCGAGCAGCACGGCGTCGGCCGGGTGGTGGCCGGAGCGGGCGTGCAGCTCCTCGGCGTGCGCGCGGGTCGGCGTGCGCAGCTCACCCACGTACAGCGTGAAGCGCAGCCCGGTCTCGCGGGAGGACATGGTCAGCGCCTCGTCGAGACGGGCCAGCTCCTGGTAGCTGAAGATCTCGTCCAGCGGCCCCTCGTCGGTGCGGGCGGGAGCGGTCTCGTTGGTGGCGGTGTCGTGGGAATCGACGTGCAGCGCGCGGGTCATCGCCGGCCTCCGGGCAGGGTCGTCGGAACGGAGCAGTAGGTCACCGGGTCACCAGGTCCCACGGGCGCCGCCCAGCGGGCCGGCCGGCGAGGGGATGCGGGCAGCCGTGGCACCGCCGTGCGACCCGCCGGAGCCGGTGCCGACGGCAGGGCCTGCCCCGCGCTCGGACTCCAGGGCGCGCTCACCCGGCTGCTCCGGGTACATGGAGGAGCCGAGGGCCGCGGTGCCGCTGCTGCCCGGGACCGCGGCGGGCCCGTGCGCCGGGGCCGGGCCGTGCCCACCGGTCTGCGCGGGGTGCGGCTCGTACCAGACCGGGGCGTAGTTCCACGGCTGGCCGGGCTTGTAGCGGGGCCGCCGGCTGGAACCGGGCTTCAGGGTCAGCAGCGCCAGCACGATGATGATGGCCAGCGGGATGCCGGCGTAGACGAGGATGGTCTCGGCGACGGTCACGCCGGACAACTTACCGGGGCGGCCGGGCGTTCACCGGCTCTCGGTCCAGACGGCGGGGCGCCGGTGCGCCCAGGGGCGGGCCGCCTCCAGCTGCGCGGCCAGGGAGACCAGGGTCGCCTCGTCGGCCGGGCGGCCGACGAGCATGGTGCCGACGGGCAGGTCGTCGGCCGTCCAGTGCAGCGGCACGCTGACGGCCGGCTGCCCGGTCACGTTGAACAGCGCGGTGAACGCGGCGTAGCGCTTCTGCCGCTCGAAGTCCGGCGCGCCCTCGCCGTCGGCCTGGAACCAGCCGATCGGCCGCGGCGTCATGGTCAGCACCGGGGCGAGCAGCACGTCGAAGCCGGCGGTGGCGCGCACGAACTGCCGGGAGAAGACCCGCAGCGCGAACATCGCCTCCATCGCGTCGCGGGCCGACAGCGCCAGCCCGCGGTCGCGCATCCAGCGGGTCAGCGGCTGCAGCTGGTCGAGCCGGTCGGGCGGCACCGGCAGCGTGGTGGCGCTCAGGGCCCACACCCGCTCGAAGGACGGCAGCACGGAGGGGTCCAGCAGCCCCGCGGGCACGTCCTCGACCACGTGGCCGAGGCCCTCGAGCAGCCGGGCGGCGTCGTCGAACGCCTCGGCGACCTCCGGCTCGAGCTCGACCCCGGGCATCGGCGACTCGGAGTACCGCCCGATCCGCAGCCGGCCCGGCTCCCGGTCGGCCCAGCCGAGGAAGGTCTCCCCCGGCGGCAGGGGCGGCGCCCAGAACGGGTCGCCGATCTCCGGGCCGGCCATCGCGTCGAGCAGCGCGGCGGCGTCCCGCACGGTGCGGGCCAGCGGCCCGCTGGTCCCCAGACCGGTGACCTCGCTGCCGTACGGCGCGTTGCTGATCCGCCCGCGCGTGGGCTTGACGCCGACCAGGCCGTTGATGCTCGCCGGGATCCGGACCGACCCGCCCCCGTCGCTGCCCTGGGCGACGGGCACGAACCCGGCGGCCACCGCGACCGCGGCGCCCCCGCTCGAGCCGCCGGCCAGCCGGGAGGGATCCCACGGGGACCGGGCCGGACCGACCAGCTCGTTGTCGGTCCAGCAGGGGAAGCCGAACTCGGGGGTGTTCGTCTTGCCCACGCTGATCGTCCCGGCGTCGGCCAGCCGGGTCACCACGGCGTCGTCGACCGACGGCACGTAGTCGGCGAAGGCGGTGGAGCCGAACGTCGTCCGCACACCGGCGGTGTTGTTGAGGTCCTTGATCGCCGTCGGGACGCCGAACAGCGGCGGCAGCTCGCCGCCCTCGCGCAGCCGGGCCTCCGCGGCCGCCGCGGCGGCGAGCGCCCGCTCGGGGGTCACGGTGATGAATGCGCCCAGGCCGGCGTCCAGCGCATCGATCCGGCGCAGCGCGTGCGCCACCAGCTCGGTGGGGCTCACCTCCTTCGCGCGGACGGCGGCGGCCTGCTCGAGGGCGGTGAGGTCGTGCAGCTGGGTCACGGCGGCAACCTAGCCCGCGGCGCTCATCCGGGGTCGGGGACGCCGATCGGGTTCCCCGCGGGCCACTCCCCCGCGGCGACGACGGTCCGGCGCACCGGCCGCAGCAGCTCGGCGAGGCGGTCGCAGCCGCGGTCGCCCAGTGCCCGCCACGGTCCGAGCGCCAGCCGATCCGTGTCCGCCTCGATCTCCGCGACCCCGGCCCGCCCCTCGGCGGACAGCTGACCAGCGTCCAGCCAGCCGCGGTCGGCGAGCCGCGCCGCGGCGTCGTCCCAGGCGGCGTCGTCCCAGCCCCGGGCCTTCTGCAGCCAGGCGCGGTCGGAACGGCCGGCCGCGGCGGCGAGGACGTGCGCCTGGACCCCGTCGATCTCGCGGTGGACCAGCGCCACCGCGTGCCCGTCGCCGCGGTGCTCGCGCAGCGTGGTGAGCGCCTGCCACAGCACCAGGTGCGGCTCCCCGGGCACCGCCACGCCGGTGTTCGCCGCGGCCAGCGGACGACCGGGCAGGTCGACGGCGGCGGCCGCGGCCGCGGCCAGCGCCATCGCCTCGGCCGTGTCGGCCGAGCCGATCCACTCCTGCCCCAGCACCCGCCGGACCGCCGCGTCGACGCCGTCCAGCCGTGCCGCCAGGGCCGTCGCCGGCGTCGCCGCGGCCCACACCGCGGGCACCCGGCGGGAGACGAACCCCGGCGCGAAGTTCCCGAAGGTGGCGGTGACGGCCTCGGGGCCCACGGCGCCCAGCGGCGCCGCCCGCCCGGCGAAGTAGCCCGCCCAGAAGCCGCGCAGCCCCGCGGCCTCGAAGGCGGCCCGCGCCTCGCCGGCGAAGTAGGTCAGCGCGTGGAACGGCTCGGCGAGCGCCCACAGCCGGCGGGCGGTCGCAGGGTCCACCGTCACGCGCTGACGCTCTCCGGCATGCCCAGCCACTCCCGCCAGCGCGGGTCGACGGTGCGGTGGCCCAGCAGCCGCCACGCCGCGCCGCTGGGGGTGCACGGCGGGTGCGGGAGCTTCCAGCCCAGCTCGGCCAGCGAGCGGTCGGCCTTGGTGTGGTTGCACCGGCGGCAGGCGGCGACCACGTTGTCCCAGGTGTGGGTGCCGCCCCGGCTGCGCGGGACCACGTGGTCGATGCTCGTGGCCGAGCCGCCGCAGTAGACGCAGGTCTGCCCGTCGCGGGTGAAGACCGCCCGGCGGGAGAGCGGGACCGACGCCGGGTACGGCACCCGGACGTACCGGGTGAGCCGCACGACCACGGGCACCGGGAGGCTCAGCGTCTCGGCGTGGCAGACATCGGCGGCGACGTCGACGGACTCGGCCTTCTCGGCGAGGACCAGCACGATCGCCCGCCGGCTGGACACCACGCACAGCGGCTCGTACGTCGCGTTGAGCAGCAGGGTGGCGCCCGTGGTCGTGGGCGAGGGCACGGGGACGAGCGGCGGGACGGGGTCGCGCCGCGAGCCTGGGTGACCCGCCGGCGTCGACCCGGGCGCGGAACGCGGCACGGATCACCTCCGGACGCCCCGGACCGCCGGGTGCTGCACGACCCGCGGGCAGCCCCATTCTGACCCGGGATCGCCGGGTTGGCGCACTCGAAATCCGTCCGGCCCCGGCTCGCTGTCCCCGGCGCCGACTAGCGTGCCCGCCATGCGCTACCCGGAAGCCCCGCGGCTGGACATCGTCGACGAGCTGCACGGCCACCGGATCCCCGACCCGTACCGCTGGCTCGAGGACCCCGCCGACCCCCGCACCGTGGAGTGGGCGCAGGCGCAGGACGCGCTCACCGCCGAGGTGCTGTCGGCCCTGCCGCTGCGCGAGCGGTTCGCCGGGAAGCTGGGTGAGCTGGTGCGCGCCGGCGCGGTCGGCCTCCCGGTGTGGCGCGGCGGGCGCGCCTTCTCCACCCGCCGCGATCCGGGCCAGGAGCACGCCGTGCTGCGGGTGCGCGAGGCCGACGGCAGCGTCCGGGTGCTCGTCGACCCGATGGCGCTGGACCCCGAGGGGACGACGACGCTCGACGCCTGGGCGCCGTCCTGGGAGGGCGACCGGCTGGCCTACCAGATCTCCACCGGTGGCGACGAGGAGTCCCAGCTCTACGTCCTGGACGTCGCCACCGGCGAGCTGCTCGACGGGCCGGTCGACCGGTGCCGCTACTCCCCCGTCGGCTGGCTGCCGGGCGGCGAGGAGCTGTTCTACGTCCGCCGCCTCGCCCCCGACCAGGTGCCCGCCGGCGAGGAGCAGTACCACCGCCGGGTCTGGCGCCACCGGGTCGGCGCACCGGCCGACGACGACGTGCTCGTGCACGGTGAGGGCAGCGACCCGGCCAGCTACTTCGGCGTGCGCACCAGCCGCGACGGCCGCTGGCTGGTCGTCTCCCGCTCGGTCGGCACCGCGCCGCGCGACGACGTGTGGCTCGCCGACCTCGACGGGGACGGAGTGCTGCGCGAGCTGCAGGTCGGGGTCGACGCGCAGACCGCCGCCTGGGTGGCCCGCGACGGGCGGCTCTGGCTGATGTCCGACCGCGACGCCCCGCGCTGGCGGCTGGCCGTCGCCGACCCCACCGACCCGGGCTCGTGGGCGCCGGAGCGGTGGCGGGACGTGATCCCCCAGCAGGACGGCGCCGTCCTCTCCGACCTGGCGCTGGTCGACGCCCCGGACGGCACCCCGCAGGTGCTCGCCGTGCACGCCGTGGACGCCACCGACCGGCTGTCGGTGTGGGCGGCCGACGGCAGCGGGCGGATCACCGACGTGCCTGCTCCGGGTGCCGGCAGCATCTCCGGGGTCAGCGCACCGCCCGAGGGCGGCACCAGCGCGTGGGTCGGCTACACCGACTACGCCACCCCGCAGTCGGTGCTGCGCTGGGACGCCGCCTCGCCCACCGGCCTCGAGAGCTGGGAGCGGGCCGCCGTCGCCGGGGAGGTGCCGCCGCTCACCGTCCTCGAGACGCACGCGACGTCGCAGGACGGGACGCCGGTGCACCTGTTCGTGCTCTCCGGTACCGGCGTCCCCGACCGACCGCGCCCGACGGTGCTCTACGGCTACGGCGGCTTCAACGTCTCCCTGACGCCGGCCTACACGGCGCAGGCCCTGGCGTGGGTCGCCGCGGGCGGCGTCTGGGTGGTGGCCAACCTGCGCGGCGGCTCGGAGCACGGCGAGGAGTGGCACCGGGCCGGGATGCGGGAGCGCAAGCAGAACGTGTTCGACGACTTCGCCGCCGCCGCCGAGCACCTGGTGGCCGGCGGGTGGACGACGCACGGGCAGCTGGCGGTCATGGGCGGGTCGAACGGCGGCCTCCTGGTGGGCGCCACCCTGACCCAGCGCCCCGACCTCGCCGCCGCCGTCGTCTGCAGCGCGCCGCTGCTTGACATGGTCCGGTACGAGCGCTTCGGCCTGGGCCGCACCTGGAACGACGAGTACGGCACGGCCGAGGACCCCGTGGAGCTCGGCTGGCTGCTGGGCTACTCGCCGTACCACGCGGTGCGCGAGGGGACGGCCTACCCGGCGGTGCTGTTCACGACGTTCGAGTCCGACACCCGGGTCGATCCGCTGCACGGGCGCAAGCTCGCCGCCGCGCTCCAGCACGCGACCAGCTCCGCGGCCCCGGTGCTCCTGCGCCGGGAGGTCTCGGTGGGGCACGGCGCCCGCGCGGTCAGCCGGACCGTGGGGCTGGCCGCCGACCAGCTCGCCTTCCTGGCGGCGCACACGGGTCTCACCAGCTGAGACACCCGTGCGTCAGCATCCGGACACGCGCTGTTGCCTGCACGGGCAGCGTCCTCAGCACCTGAAAGAATTCCGGTAATGACCGGATCCCCCACGGTGCTCGCCGCGGACGACGGGGCGGCCGTCGTCGACTGCGCCGACTACTGGCTCTGCCAGAAGGTCTACGACTGGTCCGGCATGGACTGGCTCGCCGAGAACGCCCAGACGCTCATCGCGACCCCGGGCCGGATCCTGCTGGTCGTCGTGCTGGCCGCGGTCGCACGGGCGCTGGCCCACCGGGCGATCGGCCGGCTCACCGACCGCACGGCGACCGGGGCGATGCCCACCATCCTGCGGCCCTTCCGCAGCCGCACGCCCGCCGCCGAGGAGGTCATCGAGCAGATCGCCGCGCGGCGCACGCAGCGGGCCGAGGCCATCGGCTCGGTCCTGCGCAGCTTCGCCTCGATGGTGGTCCTCGGCATCGCCGTCGTCCTGGTGCTCGGCGAGCTGGGGGTCAACCTGGCGCCCATCCTCGCCAGCGCCGGCGTGGTCGGCGTCGCGCTCGGCTTCGGGGCGCAGAACCTGGTCAAGGACTTCATCGCCGGGATCGGCATCATCCTGGAGGACCAGTACGGCGTGGGTGACGTCGTCGACCTCGGCGAGGCCATCGGCACCGTGGAGGCCGTCGGCCTGCGGATCACCCGGCTGCGGGACGTCAACGGCGTGGTCTGGTACGTCCGCAACGGCGAGGTGCTGCGGGTCGGCAACAAGAGCCAGGGCTACGCCCAGGTCGTCATCGACATGCCGGTCGCGCACGACACCGACCTGGAGCGCTGCCGCACGGTCATGCAGGAGGTGGCCGACGAGATGTACGCGCAAGCCGAGTGGGCCGGCGTCCTCCTGGCCGAGCCGGAGTCCCTCGGGGTCGAGCAGATCACTTCGGAGGGCGTGTTCCTCCGGCTCACCGTGCGCACCACCAACGCCGACCAGTGGCGGGTCGGCCGCGAGCTGCGCATGCGGCTCAAGGAACGGTTCGTCGCCGAGGGGATCCGCACCCCGCTCCCCCTCCTCAGCGCCGCCGGCGCCGGAACGGGTCCCCGCTGAGCGCGCCCGCGCCGCAGGACCCCGTCCCGGGCGCCCCGGTGCGGCAGGCCACCTTCCGCGAGGTCTTCGCCGTCCGCGAGTTCCGGCCGCTCTTCGGCACCTTCGTGCTGTCCGCGGCCGGGGACGAGCTGGCCCGGGTCGCGCTCACCGTGCTGGTCTACGACCGGACGTCGTCCCCGCTCCTGGCCGCGCTGACCTTCGCGATCAGCCACCTCCCCTGGCTGCTCGGCGGGCCGCTGCTGTCCACGCTGGCCGACCGGCTGCCCCGTCACCGGGTGCTCATCGCCACCGACGCCGCCCGCGCGCTGCTGGTCGCGATCATGGCCATCCCGGGCACCCCCCTGCCGGTGCTGCTGGCCCTGCTCTTCGTGGTGGGCTTGTGCGCCCCACCGTTCGAGTCGGCCCGCTCCGCGCTGATGGCCGACGTGCTCGACGGCGACCGGTACGCCGTCGCCACGTCCCTCACCGGCATCACCCTGCAGCTGGCCCAGGTGGGTGGGTTCCTCGCCGGCGGGGCGCTGGTCGCGGTGCTCAACCCCTCCGCCGCGCTGCTGGTGGATGCCGCGACCTTCGTGATCTCCGCGGTCTGGCTCTGGGCGCGGCTGCAGCCCCGGCCGGCCCCGGTGTCCGAGAGCGGCGGCGCGCCGGGGTCGCTGTGGCGCGACACCGCCGAGGGTCTGCGGTTCATCGGCCGCAGCCCCCGGCTGCTGGCCATCGTCGGCGTCCTGTGGGTGACGACGGGGTTCGTGTACTCCTCCGAGGGCATCGCCGCCCCGCTGGTGGACTCCCTCGGCCAGGGGACGACGGCGGTCGGCGTCCTCCTGGCCGCCAACCCGCTCGGAGTCACCATCGGCGGGCTGGTCATCGCCCGGCTGGTGTCCCCCGCGCGGCGCGAGCGCCTGGTCGTCCCGCTCGTCGTCGTCTCCCTCGCCCCGGTGCTCATCGGCGGCCTGGTCGCTGCGGCGGCCGGGCCCGGGGCGGTGCCGTTCTGGTTCCTGGTCGGGATGATGTTCGTCTCCGGGCTGGGCGCGGCGTGGTCGATCCCGCTCAACGTCGCCTTCGTGCAGGCGGTGCCCAGCGCCTACCGCGGGCGGGCGTTCGGCGTCGCGGCCAGCGGCCTGGCCGGCGTCCAGGGGCTCGGCGCGATCGCCGCGGGCCTCGCCGCCGAGGGCTTCGGCCCGAGCGTGGTGGTGGCACTCTCCGGCGGGATCGGAATGATCGCGGTCGCCCCGGCGCTGGTTGCCTATCGGCGGACGCGCGACCGGGCGGCCGCCCCGACCGAGGCCGAGGGAGCACCAGACGCATGAGCGAGTCGAGGCGGTCCCTGCCGTCGGCACGGACCTTCTACGACGAGATCGGCGGCGAGGAGACCTTCCGCCGGCTGGTCTCCCGCTTCTACGCCGGCGTGCGCACCGACCCGGTGCTCGTCCCGATGTACCCCCAGGACGACTGGGAGGGCGCCGAGACCCGGCTCCGCGGGTTCCTCGAGCAGTACTGGGGCGGGCCGACGACCTACTCCGAGGAGCGCGGGCACCCGCGGCTGCGGATGCGGCACGCCCCCTTCGCCATCGGCCCCGCCGAGCGCGACGCCTGGCTGACCCACATGCGCGACGCCGTCGACTCGCTGGAACTGCCGCCGGAGCAGGACGCCACGCTCTGGGGCTACCTGGAGATGGCCGCGCGGAGCATGCAGAACCGCTGAGCCACCGGCGCTCCTCGCCGGGCCCCGTCCCCGTCCGCGGGTCCCGCCGGACCTCCCGCGCCCGGCGGCCACCGCCGGAGCGCCCGCACACCCGAACGTCCAACAGAGCACCCGAGGAGCCCGGTGAGCCCGGAGCCGAACCGCACCCTGTCCACGACCGACACCGACTGGTGGCGGGACGCGGTCTTCTACCAGATCTACATCCGCAGCTTCGCCGACGGCAACGGTGACGGCGTGGGCGACCTGGCCGGCATCCGGTCGCGGCTGCCCTACCTGGCCGACCTCGGCGTCGACGCGCTGTGGATCACGCCGTTCTACCCCTCGCCGATGGCCGACCACGGCTACGACGTCGCCGACCCGCGGGACGTCGAACCGGTGTTCGGCGACCTGGCAGAGTTCGACGCCCTGCTCGGCGAGGCGCACGCGCTGGGCATCCGGGTGACCGTCGACCTGGTGCCCAACCACAGCTCCCACGACCACGAGTGGTTCCAGGCGGCGCTGGCCGCCGCCCCCGGCTCCCCGGAGCGCGCCCGGTACCTGTTCCGCGACGGCCGCGGGCCGGACGGCGCCGAGCCGCCGAACAACTGGCCGTCGGTGTTCGGCGGGCCGGCGTGGACCCGGGTGCCCGACGGGCAGTGGTACCTGCACATCTTCGCGCCCGAGCAGCCGGACCTGAACTTCGCCGACCCGGAGGTCGTCGCCGACCTGGACGAGACGATGCGGTTCTGGCTCGACCGCGGGGTGGACGGGTTCCGCATCGACGTCGCCCACGGCATGGCCAAGCCCGACGGCCTGCCCGACATGGTGCCGATGGACGACACCGGCCTGCTCGACGACCACGGCCCCGGGGACCACCGGTTCGACCAGGACGGCGTGCACGTGGTGCACCGCCGCATCCGCACGGTGCTCGACCGTTACCCCGGCACGATGGCCGTCGGCGAGGTCTGGGTCTCCGACGACGAGCGGCTGGCCCAGTACCTGCGCGAGGACGAGCTGCAGCTCGCGTTCAACTTCAAGCTGCTCACCGCCGAGTGGACGCCCGAAGGCCTGCGGGACGCGATCACGCACTCGCTCGCGGCGGTGGCGGGCACGCCCGCCCCGGCCTGCTGGGTGCTGTCCAACCACGACCGTCCCCGGCACGTCACCCGCTACGGCGGCGGCGAGCTCGGCACCCGGCGGGCCCGGGCGGCGGCGCTGCTGCAGCTGGCGCTGCCGGGTGCGGCCTACCTCTACAACGGCGACGAGCTCGGCATGCCCGACGTCGACCTGCCCGACGAGGTGCTGCAGGACCCGATCTGGTTCCGCTCCGGCGGCGCCGAGCGCGGACGCGACGCCTGCCGCATCCCGATGCCCTGGTCGGGCAGCGAGCCCTCGTACGGCTTCTCCACCGGGCCGGACACCTGGCTGCCCATGCCCGAGGGCTGGACGGAGCTGACCGCCGAGGCGCAGCGCGCGGACAGCAGTTCGATGCAGTCGCTGTATCGAGATGCGCTCGCCCTGCGCGCGTCCTCGCCCGCGTTCGCGGGGGAAGACCTGCAGTGGTTACAGGCACCCGACCGTTGCGTCGCCTTCCGGCGCCCGGGCGGGCTGGTCTGCCTGCTCAACCTCTCCGGTGCCCCGGTGCCCGTGCCGGAGGGCCGGGTGCTGCTCAGCAGCGCCCCGGTCGACGGCGGATCGCTGCCCGACGACGCCGCGATCTGGCTGCAGGCCTGAGCGCACCGGCCGGTACCCGGGCGCCGCACGGCGCTCGGGTACGTTGCCGCAGGTGACGCCGGGACGGCGGCGCCCGTCCGCCGGCGCATCGCAGGAGTGAGCATGAAGACCCGGGACCTGGCCTACATCGCGCTCTTCGCGGCCATCATCGCCGTGCTGGGCACCCTCCCCGCGGTGAACATCGGGCCCGTCCCGATCACCGCGCAGACCCTCGGCGTGATGCTCGCGGGCAGCGTGCTGGGCGCCCGTCGCGGCTTCCTCGCCGTGCTGCTGTTCCTGGTCCTGGTGGCCATCGGGCTGCCGCTGCTGGCCAGTGGCACGGGCGGCCTGGCGGTGTTCGCCGGCCCGACCGCGGGCTACCTGTACAGCTGGCCGGTGGCGGCGTTCGTGATCGGCTGGCTGACCGAGCGCCTCTGGGCCCGGTACAACGTGGCGTGGGGCGTGCTGTGCAACGTCGTCGGCGGGATGGTCGTCATCTACCTGATCGGCGTCCCGGTGCTGGCCGCCGTCGCCAACCTGTCCCTGGGCGAGGCCATCGTGTCCGGGGCGCTGCCCTTCCTCCCCGGTGACGCCGTCAAGGCCTTCATCGCCGCGGCGATCGCTGCCCAGGTGCGCCGCAGCTACCCGGTGATCGAGCGACCGCAGCGGGCGGTCGCCGCCAGGTGAGGTTCCGCCGGCCGGAGCCACGGCCCGACGCCGCCGCCGACCCCGCACGGGGCATCGAGCTGCGGGGCGTCTCGCACCGCTACGGCGACCGCCCGGTGCTCACCGACGTCGACCTGCACCTGACCGAGGCGCGGATCGGCGTCGTCGGCGCCAACGGCTCGGGCAAGAGCACGTTCGCGCGGCTGCTCAACGGGCTGGTCGTGCCCACGGCCGGGCAGGTGCTGGTCGACGGGCTGGACACCCGGACCTCCCTGCGCGAGGTGCGCCGGCGGGTCGGCTTCGTGTTCCAGGACCCCGACGCCCAGATCGTCCACCCCACGGTCGCCGAGGACGCCGCCTACGGGCTGGAGAACCAGCGCGTGCCCGCCGCCGAGCGGGCCGAGCGGGTGGCCGAGGTGCTGGGGCGGTACGGGCTCGCCGGGCACGCCGACCACCCCGCGCACCTGCTGTCGGGAGGGCAGAAGCAGCTGCTGGCGATCGCCGGGGTGCTGGTGATGCGCCCGGCACGCGTCGTCTTCGACGAGCCCACGACGCTGCTCGACCTGATCAACGCCCGGCGCGTGGCCCGGGTCATCGACGAGCTGGAGCAGCAGGTGGTCGTGGTGACCCACCAGCTGGACCTGCTCGACGGCTTCGACCGCGTCCTCGTCGTCGACGGCGGACGGATCGTCGAGGACACCGCTCCCCGCCCGGCGATCGCGGCCTACCGGGCGCTCATGGAGCGGCGATGACCCTCGCGCTCTACGTGCCGCGGCGCAGCGTCGTCCACCGCGTCCCGGCCGGCGGCAAGCTCCTGGCCCTCGCGGTCCTGGCGGTGCTGCTGTTCGTCGTGCCCACGCTCCCGGTGGTCGGTGCCGCACTGCTCGCGGTGCTGGCCGTAGGTCTCGTCGCCGCGCGGCTGCCGGCGGCCGCGCTGGCCCGGCAGGCGCGGACGGTGCGCTGGTGGCTGGCCGGCCTGTTCGTCTTCCACGCCCTGTTCAGCGACCTGCCGACGGCCGCGGTGACCGTGCTCCGGCTGCTGACCCTCGTGCTCGCCGCCGCGGTGGTGACGGCGACGACGCGGGTGACCGAGATGGTGGCGGTGATCGAGCGGCTGTGCGCGCCGCTGCGGGTGGTCGGCGTGCGCCCGGCGCGGATCGGCCTGGTGATCTCGATGGCGCTGCGGTTCATCCCGGTGCTGGCCGAGCGGGCCGACCGGATCCGTGAGGCGCAGGCCGCCCGCGGCGGGTCGGCGCGGGGCATCCGGGGTCTGCGGACGACGGTGACCCCGCTGCTGGTGCAGCTGCTGCAGATGGCGCACACCGTCAGCGAGGCGCTCGACGCCCGCGGCGCCGACGACGTCCCTCCTGCCCGGGGACGCCGCTCCCCCGCCCCCGCCGCCTGACCGTGGAGGTCCCGATGGATGCCGGCTCGCTGCTGGAGATCTGGACGACGCCCGCGGCGGCTGCGCCGATGCGCCGGGCGCCGTCGGCGCGGCTGGTCCCCGGCGTCGGGCTGGAGGGCGACCGCTACGCCCTCGGCGGTGGCACGTGGGCGCAGTACCCGGACCTGGAGAAGCAGCTCACGCTGATCGACCGGGACGACGTCGCCGCCGTCGCCGCCGAGGTGGGCGGGCCGTTCACGACGGCGGACACCCGGCGGAACCTGGTGACCACCGGCGTGGACCTGCCGGCGCTGGTCGGCCGCTGGTTCGCGGTGGGCGACGCGCTGCTGTTCGGCATGAAGCGCTGCCCGCCGTGCACGCACCTGGAGCGGCTGACCGGCCTGAAGCTGGTGAAGGCGATGGTGCACCGGGGCGGGATCAACGCGGCGGTCTTCGGTGGCGGGCTGGTGACCGCCGGCGCCGTCGTGCGCCCGGTGTCGGACGAGGAGGCCGCCCGGCGGGGTGCGCCGACCGGCGCCGATCGCCCGGTGCCGCGGATCGTGGCCGGCTGACCGCTGCCGGGTCGACCCGGGTGCGGCGGGGTGGAGCCGGATGCGCACGCGGCTCCACCCGGCGCGATCCGGGTCGACCCGCGCGCGGCACCGGTCAGGCTCCGGCCGGCTCGTCGGCCCAGCGGGTGAGGAACTCCTTCTCCTCCGGGGTGAGCCGGCGCGGCCTGTTCAGCGCGAAGTCGAAGGGGACCAGCAGCGTGCTGCCGGTGACGGCGAGCTTCCCGTGGTCGAAGAGCTCGTAGTGGCAGGTGAACGCGGCGGCGCGGATGCCGGAGACCCAGACCTGGACCTCGAGCGGATCGGCGTCGTAGACGACCGAGCGCTTGTAGGCGATCTCGTGCGATGCGACCACCAGCCCGCGGCGCATCCCGGTGCGCTCGTCGTGCGTCGGCTGCTCGAAGAACAGGTTCACCCGCGCCATCTCGAAGTAGCCGAGGAAGGCGACGTTGTTGATGTGCTGGTAGGCGTCCATGTCCGACCAGCGCATGGGGACGTGCACGGTGTGCCTCACCCCGCCCACCCTGCCGCATGGCTCCGGCCGGGCGCCGACCGGGAGAGGGGCCGCGGCTCAGCCGCCGAGTCGCCGGGCCAGCCGCGCCTGCCCGGGTCCGGAGAGCTCCGATGCGAGTCCGCGGCGTCCGGCCACGGCCATCAGGAGCGCCTCCGCGGTGCCCCGGACCTCCGGGCCCCGGCCGAAGGTCCAGTCGATGTCGGTGGCCACCAGCCGCACGCCGCGGACGCGCAGCACCCCGAGCAGGGTCGGGGCGAAGAGGGCCGTGCGCAGCGCCGGCACCAGCCGCTCGGCCGGGATGGTGCGGGGCAGGCCGAGCGGGCGCCGGATGTCCTGCTGGTGGATCATGCCGTCGGTCAGGGCGATGGCGCCGCCCATCCCCGCGGTCAGGCCGGACGGCGTGAGGTGGTCGTCCAGGAGCTGGACGAGCTGGGCGGGCGTCCGCGTCGCGTACTCCCGGAGCCCGACGGCGTTGACGCGGTCGACCATGAACAGGCCGCGGGAGAACCGCTCCGCCAGCTGCCGCGGCCGGAGCTCCTCGTAGCTCAGCATGTGCGCCACCACGTCGCGGACGGACCACCCGGCGCAGAGCGACGGTGCGCGCCACTGCTCCGGCGCGAGCCCGGCCAGGAGCCCGCGGAGGTCCTCGCGCTCGGCGCGGGCCAGGGCCATCACGGTCATGCGCACCCCGGGGCTGTCGTGGTCGCACCGGTGCACGACGGGAGTACGGCGAAGACTAGGCAACCGGCGGCCGGTGGGCCAGGGGTCGCTCACCGGGAGGCGCCCCGGCCCCGCACCGGCCCGGATACGCCGACGGCCGGCGCGGAGCGGTGCTCCACGCCGGCCGTCGGGACCGAACGGGTCCTCCTGCTCAGTCGCGGGAGAGCTTGCGGTAGGTGGCGCGGTGCGGGCGAGCCGCATCCGGGCCCAGTCGCTCGACCTTGTTCTTCTCGTAGTCGGCGAAGTTGCCCTCGAACCAGAACCACTTCGAGTCGCCCTCGTAGGCCAGGATGTGCGTCGCCACCCGGTCGAGGAACCAACGGTCGTGGCTGACCACGACCGCGCAGCCCGGGAACTCGAGCAGCGCGCTCTCGAGGCTGGTCAGCGTCTCGGTGTCGAGGTCGTTGGTGGGCTCGTCGAGCAGCAGCAGGTTGCCGCCCTGCTTGAGGGTGAGCGCCAGGTTCAGCCGGTTGCGCTCACCGCCGGAAAGCACGCCGGCCGGCTTCTGCTGGTCCGGACCCTTGAACCCGAACGCCGCCACGTAGGCGCGCGAGGGCATCTCGACGTTGCCCACCTTGATGTGGTCCAGGCCGTCGGAGACGACCTCCCACAGCGTCTTCTTCGGGTCGATGCCGCTCCGGGTCTGCTCGACGTAGGACAGCTTGACCGTCTCGCCGACCTTGATGTCGCCGTCGTCCGGCTTCTCCTCGCCGACCAGCATCTTGAACAGCGTGGTCTTGCCGACGCCGTTCGGGCCGACGACGCCCACGATGCCGTTGCGCGGCAGCGTGAACGACAGGTCGTCGATCAGCACGCGGTCGCCGAAGCCCTTGGTCAGGTTCTTCGTCTCGACCACGACGCTGCCCAGCCGCGGACCCGGCGGGATCTGGATCTCCTCGAAGTCGAGCTTGCGGAACTTGTCGGCCTCCGCGGCCATCTCCTCGTACCGGGCCAGACGCGCCTTGCTCTTGGCCTGGCGGGCCTTGGCGCCGGAGCGGACCCACTCGAGCTCGTCCTTGAGCCGCTTGGCGCGCTTGGCGTCCTTCGCGCCCTCGACCTGGAGGCGGGCGGCCTTGGTCTCGAGGTAGGTGGAGTAGTTGCCCTCGTACGGGTAGGCGCGGCCCCGGTCGAGCTCGAGGATCCACTGCGCCACGTTGTCCAGGAAGTACCGGTCGTGGGTGACGGCGACGACGGTGCCGGCGTACTTCTCGAGGTGCTGCTCCAGCCACGCCACGCTCTCGGCGTCCAGGTGGTTGGTGGGCTCGTCGAGCAGCAGCAGGTCGGGCGCCTCCAGCAGCAGCCGGCACAGCGCGACGCGGCGGCGCTCGCCACCGGAGAGCACGGTGACGTCGGCGTCGCCGGGCGGGCAGCGCAGCGCGTCCATGGCCTGCTCGATGCGGGCGTCGAGCTCCCAGCCGTCGGCGTTCTCGATGACCTCCATGAGCTCGCCCTGCTCGGCCATCAGCGCGTCGAAGTCGGCGTCGGGCTCGCCCATCGCCGCGCTGACCTCCTCGAAGCGGGTGAGCGCGTCGCGGAGGGGCTTCACGGCCTCCTCCACGTTGCCGCGGACGTCGAGGTTCTCGTTGAGCGGCGGCTCCTGCAGCAGGATCCCGACCGTGGCGTCGGGGGCGAGCGTCGCGTCGCCGTTCGAGGGCTGTTGCATGCCGGCCATGATCTGGAGCACGGTGGACTTGCCGGCACCGTTGGGGCCGACGACGCCGATCTTCGCGCCGGGCAGGAACGACAGGGTGACGTTGTCGAGGATCACCTTGTCGCCGTGCGCCTTGCGCGCGCGGACCATCGTGTAGATGTACTGAGCCACTGGGCTTCGAAGCCTTCCGTCGTCTCGCGGATGATCCCGCCCGGCGAGCCTACCGGGGGCGGGGATGGCGGACGTCCGCTCTGCGGAGGGCCGCAGGCGTTCCGGGTCGGCCGTCGGGTACGGCCTGCCATCGATCGATCCGGTGCAACGCCGTACCCGTCTCCCCGGATTCCCGGCCTCCCGGCCACCTCGATCGTCGTCATGACCGGCTCGAGCGGACCGCGGGGGGGGGGGGGGGGGGGGGGGCCCGCCCCCCCCCCCCCCCCCCCCCCCCCCCCCCCCCCCCCCCCCCCCCCCCCCCCCCCCCCCCCCCCCCCCCCC